>JAYTCP010000394.1:0-1697 GCA_043736435.1 Planctomycetia bacterium
CCGACGCGAAGATGTCGTCGCACTCGAAGGGCGAGAGCCTCGCGGACACGATCCGCGTCGTCGAGTCGTACTGTGACGCCATCGTGATCCGCCACCCCATGGAAGGCGCTGCGCGCCTCGCCGCCGAGACCGCCCACATCCCCGTGATCAACGGGGGGGACGGCAGCAACCAGCATCCGACCCAGACGTTCCTCGACCTCTACACGATCCGGAAGGCGACCGGTCGCCTCGACGGGCTGCGGGTCGGCTTCTTCGGCGACCTCCGCTACGGCCGGGCCGTCCACAGCCTCACCAAGGCCCTGCTCCACTTCGACGTGGACCTCACGTTCATCGGGCCGTCCATGCTCCGCCTCCCCGAGGAGCTCCGCACCCTCCTCGCGGGTCGCGGCCGTCTCGGCCGGGAGCTCGACGCTCTCGACGACGCCAAGGAGCTCGACGTCCTCTACGTGACGCGCATCCAGAAGGAGCGCTTCCCCGACCCCACCGAGTACGAGAAGGTGAAGCACGGGTACCGCCTCGACCGCGCCGCCGCCGAGCGCTTCGGCCCCGACCTCAAGATCCTCCATCCGCTCCCGCGCGTGAACGAGGTCGACCCCGACGTGGACGCCCTGCCGGGCGCCCTCTACTTCGAGCAGGCGAAGAACGGCGTCACCATCCGCAAGGCCCTGCTCTCCCTGCTGCTCTCCGATGCCCCGTCGGGAGCCTGACGATGGCGAGCCCCCACGACTTCCTGCTTCAGGACGGCACGGTGATCGACCACCTGCCCGTCGGCACGGCCGCCCGCGCGCTCATCATCCTCGGTCTTCCGCGCGAGGGGCCCGTGACCGTCGGCATGAACGTGCCCAGCAAGCGCCTCGGCCACAAGGACATCATCCGCGTCGAGGGCCTGGAGCTGCGCCGCCACGAGACGGACCGGCTCGCGCTCCTCGGTCCCTCCGTCACCGTGAGCATCGTCAAGGGCGGCAAGGTCGCGAGCAAGCAGCTCCTCGAGGTCCCCGAGCGCCTCATCGGCGTCATCCGGTGCGCCAACCCCACCTGCATCACGAATCACGAGCGCGTCGCCCCCGTCTTCGACCGCGTCTCCCACTCCCCCCTCACCCTCCGCTGCGCCTACTGCGAACGCTCCGCCGCGACGGTGCATGTGTTCGTCGGGTAGTTTGGTCGGAGGGGGGCTCACATAGGCGGACGGACGGGCGCGACCGCTGCGGCCCGGGCGTCGCGGCAGGCGAGGGACGCTCGAAGCGTCCCTGGCCTGCCCTCCTCCTCGGCGCAACGCCTCGTCGTCGGGTCGTTCCTGCCGCTCCTCTCACGCGCTGCGCCAGCTCGCGCGCTCGTGCCCCGGCTTAGGGCCGGGGCACCGGGCGGCATGGTATCGCGGTGCAAGATACGCCCTCGTCCCGACCGCTCGCGCGGGCCGGAGCGGGGCGCGCCCGATCGCGTGCGAGCCGACCCCTGCGCGAGACCATCCGGAGTTCGGTTCGGTCTGGTTCCTGCTCCACCTGAACCTGATTGCGTCCGGATCCGCGCTCGGTTGCGCGCCCGATCGCGTGCGAGCCGCCCCCTGCGCGAATCCATCCAGAGTTCGGTCCGGTCTGGTCTCTGCTCCATCCCAACCTGATTGCCTCCGGGTCTGCGCTCGACTGCGCGCCCCCGCGCCCCCCTGATCACCCCACCAGGTCGGTCCACGCGGCGTCGAG
>JAYTCP010000395.1:0-6999 GCA_043736435.1 Planctomycetia bacterium
GTCAGACACACTTCCGCAGGTCGCTACGTCGAGGCCGCGCGGAGGGCGGCCACCTCGGTCGGGGTGAGGGAGCGGACCGCGCCCGGCGCCAGGTCGCCCAGCTCGAGCGGGCCGATGGCCACGCGCACGAGGACCTCCACCTCGCGCTCGAGATCCTCGATGCGGCGGCGGATCTGGCGGTTCTTGCCCTCGTCCAGCGTCACGAGGATCCAGGTCGAGTGGGGGCCCTGGGACTCCACCTCGACGCGCATGGGCCCGAGGGTGAGGCCGTCCTCGACGAGCGACTCCTCGTTCAGCCGTCGCAGCTCGTCGGGTCCGAGGCCGCCCTTCACCTTCACGCGGTAGCGCTTCGCGACGTGGGTGCGAGGGTCGAGGAGGCGGTCGGCCATCGCGTGGTCGTTCGTCAGGAGGAGGAGCCCCGCGCTCGCCCGGTCGAGCCGGCCGACGGGCGCGAGCCCGGGCGCCGCGTGGGCCTTCACCAGGTCCATCACGGTCTGGCGACCCTCGGGGTCCTGCGTCGTCGTGACGACGCCGCGGGGCTTGTTGAGCGCGAGCCACACCGTGCCGCCCGCGGCCGGGCCCACGACCGCGCCGTCGATCTCGATCCGCTCCCGCATCGGGTCGACGACCTGGCGCGGGTCCCGCACGACGTGGCCCCCCGCGCGCACGCGCCCCGCGCGCACCAGGCGCTGCGCCTCGGTCCTCGAGGCCACCCGCCACTTCGACAGCAGCCGTTCGATGGGCTCGGCGCGGCCGGTGGGCGGGGGGGGCACCCGGCCATCCTCGGCGGGAAGGGGAGCCGGGCCAAGCGCCGCAGGCAGGGAAGGCGGGAGGCGCGCGGCGCCGTCCCGGGGCGTCGTCAGGCGTGGCCCTCCCCGGCCCGCCGCGGCAGGAGGATCGAGGCCACCGTCGCGACGAGGAGCATCCCGAGGATCACCAGGAGCGACAAGGTCGTGTCCAGCTTGATCGGCGGCGCGTCCTTCAGCCCCACGACGGAGAGGTACGGCGGCACGCTGAGCAGGAGCAGCTTCACGCCCACGAAGGCGAGGATCAGGATCAGCGCCGGCTTGAGGAAGCGGAACTTGGCGACGAGCGCCGCCAGGCAGAAGTACAGCGCCCGCAGGCCCAGGATCGCGAAGATGTTGCTCGTGAGCACGATGAACGGGTCGGGCGTGATCGCGAAGATGGCGGGGATGCTGTCCACGGCGAAGACGAAGTCGGTGATCTCGACCATCAGGAGCGCCAGGAAGAGCGGCGTGATGGCCGCCTTCGCCGCCAGCGTCCCGGGCGGCGGGGGCTCCATCACGTCCTTGCCCGTCGCGGGATCCCGCCGGTACGTGGGCTTGACCGTCCGCCTCGTCATGAACCGCTGCCCGTCGTAGAAGTCCACCGTGCGGAACAGCCTCTTCGCGATGCGCACGGCCGTGCTCTGCGCCGGGTCGTCGTTCCCCTTGATGAGCGCCATCTTGAGCGCCGTGAGCAGCAGGAAGGCGCCGAAGACGATCAGGACCCACTGGTAGCGCAGGATGAGCCCGGCCCCGAGGAAGATCATCGCGCCGCGCAGGACGAGGGCGCCGAGGATGCCCCAGAAGAGCACGCGGTGCTGGTACCGCGCCGGCACCGCGAAGAACGAGAAGACGAGCGCGATGACGAAGATGTTGTCCATCGCGAGGGACTTCTCGACGACGTAGCCGACGAGATACTGCCTCGCCGCCTCCGAGCCGAGCACCTCGCCGTGCACGATCAGGGCGCCACCCGCCGCGATGGCCTCCTGCGTGTTGTACTTCGCGGTCGCGAGCCCGAGGTGGAGCCAGTGGTTCTCGTACGCCAGGAAGACGATCCCGCTGAACGCGACGCCGCACGTCATCCACACGATCGACCAGGTGATCGCCTCCTTCATCCGCACCTCGTGCGCCTCGCGGTGGAACACGCCGAGGTCGAGGGCGAGGAAGAGGGCGACCAGGCCGAGGAAGCCGGCGTAAGCCCAGATTCGCAGGCTGCCGACGTCGGTCGCGAGCAGGGGGGCGAGCAGGCCGTTCATGGTCGAGAGGAGGGTCATGGGATTCCGGGGGGCGGCGGGGGCCGAGGAGGCAGCGAGTGTGGGGGCCGAGGAGGGTGGCGTCGTCCGATTCGGCCGATGGGCGCCACTGGACGCGTTCGGGCCTCAGCGGACCAGTTGGAGGAGCGCGCGCACGCTCCGGTGCGCCTCGATCGGGTGGCGCAGGGGGCGGTCGAGATCGAAGGCGTAGGCGTTCCGCCGCCCGTCCCGCCGCCGCGTCAGGATCCCCTCGCGCTCGAGGTCCTGCACGATCTTCTGCACGGCGCGCTCCGTGATGCCCACCCGTGCGGCCACGTCGCGCAGGCGCGGCGCGTCCTCCGACGTGAGGCAGAGGAGGACGTGGGCGTGATTGCTCAGGAACGTCCACCCTGCCGGGGGGGTGGACGGGGGGCGGGCGCCGCGCCGGGCGCGCGGGGCGGGGGGATGCGGTCGGTTCGACATGCGAAGAGTCTGTCGTACGAAGCATGGTTCGTGTAAAAGAATTCGCAGCAGGGAGCCCGTCCGGCCCCCCGACCGCGAACCCGGAGGTCCACATGACGACGATCGGCTCCCCGGGCACGAAGCCCCGGGTGGGGGTGGTGATGGGCAGCGCGTCCGACTGGGCGACGCTCCGGCACGCCGCAGAGACCCTCGAGGCGCTCGGCGTGCCCCACGAGCACGAGGTGGTCTCGGCGCACCGGACCCCCGAGCGGCTGCGCTCCTACGCCCTGTCGGCGGCCGAGCGGGGCCTCGAGGTGATCATCGCGGGGGCGGGCGGGGCCGCCCACCTGCCCGGGATGCTCGCCGCATGGACGCTCTTGCCCGTGCTCGGCGTGCCCGTCGAGAGCCGCGTGCTGCGCGGCATCGACTCCCTCCTGTCGATCGTCCAGATGCCCGCCGGCGTGCCCGTGGGCACCCTGGCGATCGGCGAGGCGGGGGCGAAGAACGCGGCGCTGCTGGCCGCCAGGATGCTGGCCGTCCGCGATCCCGCCCTCGGCGCCCGTCTGGCGGCGCGTCGCGACGAGGACGCCGCGCGTTCGGCCGCGTCGGTGCTCGAGTGACCCGTCCCGTCCTCCCCGGCGCCGAGATCGGCGTCCTCGGCGGTGGACAGCTCGGGCGCATGTTCACGTTCGCGGCCGCGCGCCTCGGCTACCGCGTGGCGGTCCTGTCGCCGGACGACGAGACCCCCGCCGGGCAGGTCGCCTGTCGGGAGATCCGCGCTCCCTACGAGGATCTCGACGCGGTGGAGCGGTTCGCCCGGTCGGTGTCCGTCGTCACGTTCGAGTTCGAGAACGTGCCCCGGGCGACGGCCGACGCCGCGGCCCGGCACGCTCCCGTGCGCCCCGCCGGCAGCGTGCTCGGGACCACCCAGGACCGCATCCGCGAGAAGGCGGCGCTCGCCCGTCTGGGCCTGCCGCTCCCGCGGTATGCGCCGATCGAGTCCGAGGCGGACCTCGAGCGCGCGCAGGCCGCGGTGCCGGGCCCGTCGGTCCTCAAGACCGCGGCGTGGGGCTACGACGGGAAGGGCCAGATGCGCCTCGAGCGCGCGGCCGACCTCGCGGACGCGTGGCGCGCCCTGGGCCGCCCCCGGGCCGTCCTCGAGGACTTCGTCCCGTTCCGGCAGGAGGTCTCGGTCGTCGGAGCCCGCGGCCTCGACGGCTCGATCGCCCTCTACGCTCCGTTCTCGAACCGGCATGAGCACCATGTCCTCGACGTCTCGGTGTGGCCCGCGACCGTCTCGCCGTCCACCCGAGCCGCGGCGCTCGAGATCGCGCGCACGGTGCTCGAGGGGCTCGAGGTCGTCGGCGTGCTCTGCGTCGAGATGTTCGAGCTGTCCGACGGGAGCCTCGTCGTCAACGAGCTGGCCCCGCGCCCCCACAACTCCGGCCACCTGACGATCGACGCCCACGCCTGCGGACAGTTCGAGCAGCAGGTGCGCTCGGTCTGCGGGCTGCCGCTCGGCTCCGTCGAGGCCGTCGCCCCGGCGGCCGCCATGGCGAACCTCCTCGGCGACCTCTGGGAGCGGAGCATGCCCGACTGGATCGCCGCGCTCGGAAGCCCCGCGGCGCGTCTCCACCTCTACGGCAAGGAGGACGCGCGTCCGGGTCGGAAGATGGGGCACCTCACCGTGCTCGACCGCGACGTCGGGCGTGCGGAGGCGCGGGTGCGCGACGTGCGGGCGGCGCTCGCGAAGGGAGGGGCGGCGTGGGCGCGGACCTGATCCTCGGCAGCCTCCTGACGCCCCCGATCCTCTGCTTCACCCTGGGTTCGCTCGTCCCTCTCCTCCGCTCCGACCCCGAGATCCCCGCGGGCCACCCCTCGCCATGACTGGCCTGCCCTGGCGGGGCGCCCGACGGGGCCCCCGCGCCCGCTCACCGGGTCGGGCGCGGCGTCCACCACAGCGTGCGGTCCCCCGAGGCCACCTCGCGGTGGTGGGGCACGTTCTCGACGATGGACGACCGCGTCGACGCGGGCGCGTGCGCCCGCAGCTCCTCGAGGACGGCCCGCGCCTCGGCGAGGTCCTTCGGGTCGCCGCTGCGGCGCCAGAGGAGCCAGAGTGCCTCGAGGAGCCCGTCGTGCCTCATCCGGGCGCGTGCTGCCTCGAACGTGCGCCGCGGTCCCTCGAGGTCCTCGCCCGGCAGCTGGGCGCGCCACAGCATGGCGAACACGGTGAGGTTGGGGTCGCCCACCTGCTCGGCGAGCGCGAGGGCCTCGGCGAGCCGGGCGTAGGCGTCGACGTCCCGGCCGGCGCGGACCTCGAGGGAGCCGAGCGCCACGAGCGCGTCGGCGGCCGCGTGCCGGTTCCCGAGGGAGAGACGCAGGCGCACCGACTCCTCGAAGCGGCGGCGCGCCTCGACGACGTCGCCGCGCCACGCCGCGACGAGCCCGAAGCCGTGGAGCACGTAGCCCTCGACGCGACGCAGCCCGAGCTCGAGGCAGAGGGCCCGGCTCGCGCGCAGCGCCTCCTCGGCGCCCGCGAGGTCGCCGAGGTGCACGCGCACGAGGCCGATGTTCACCCACGCGATCGTCTCGCCTTCGCGCAGGCCCACGCGGGCGCAGGCCTCGAGGGCCTGCGCGTAGGCGTCGAGCGCCGCCTCCTTGCGCCCCCGGTCGGTCATCACGTTGCCGAGGTTCGTGGTGAGCGTCGCTTGGCCGCGCAGGTCGCCCCGCTCGTGGGCGATCGCGAGCGCCCGGCGCACGTGGCGCTCGGCCTCGGCGAGGTAGCCCGTCTCGTGGAAGACGATCGCGAGCAGGCGGAGGGCCTGCGGCTCGAGCTGCCCCGTGGCCGTGTCCGGGCCGCCCGCCGCCGCCTCGGCGACGACCGCCTCGAGCTCCACGCGGGCCTCCGCGTGTCGTCCGAGGGTCCACAGGGCCTGTCCCCGGTGCATCCGCGCGTCCGCCTCGTCGACGGGGAGCCCCGCGGCCCGCGCCACCGCGAGCCGTCGCTCCGCCGCTTCGAGCGCCGCCTGGTGCCGGCCCGCGTTCAGCCGGTGCACGGTCACGTGCCCGAGGGCGCGGGCCAGCTCGGCCGGCGAGCCGATGCGCTCCGCGAGGGTCACCGCCTCCTCGGCCGCGGCCGCGCCTTGCTCGCCCCGGAGGAACGTCCGCGAGATGCGCGCGAGCTCCTCGAGGAGCGGCAGCCGCTCCGCGTCCGACGGGGGCGGCTCCACGGCGAGGGCCGTCTCGAGCAGCTCGCACGCGCGCGCGAGCCGGAAGCTGCGTTCGAGGTGGGTCGCGGCCGGGACCACGAGGGGCAGGGCGGCCCGCGGGTCGGGGCCGCGCAGTCGGTGGTCCGCGATCGCCGCGGCGCGTTCGGCGTCGGGCGGGCCCGAGGGGCGGGCCGCCTCCAGGGCGTCCGCGAGCTGGGCGTGGATCTCGGCCCGGAGCGCGGGCAGCAGGTCGTCGTAGAGGACCTCGCGGAGCAGGTGGTGGTCGAAGCGCAGCCGGCGCCCGTCCGTGCGGACGATCCCGTGCCTCCGCTCGACGCGGCCGAGCACCTCCAGAGTGGCGATGCGGGGCACCCCGCGCACGCGCGCGACCAGGTCGGGCTCGAACGCGTAGCCCGCGACGGCCGCGACGTCGAGCGTCGAGCGTTCGTCCGGGTCGAGGCCCGCGAGCCGCGCCCGGAGCAGGTCGCGCAGGGCCCCGGGTATCTCGACGCCCGACAGCGCGCGCGCCTCGCGCCACGCGCCCGAGGCGTCGCGGACGAGATGGCCGCGGCGCTCGACCTCGCGCAGCATCTCGAGGACGAACAGCGGGATTCCGTCGGCGCGGGGCGCGATCGCCCGCGCCACGGAGGCGGCAATGGCCGGGTCGCCCAGGGCCGCGGCGAGGAGCTCGCCGACGTCGGCCTCGGTCAGCCGCGCGACTTCGAGGCGCCGGAGCGAGGGCAGGGCGCCGAGCGCGGCCGAGAGCTCGGGGTCGATCCCCGGCCGGCCCGATACGAGGAGCAGTGCGCGACGGCCCTCGAGCGCGCGCGCGACGTTCGCCACGATGCGCAGGGACTCGGCGTCGCCGAAGTGGAGATCCTCGACGATCCACAGCAACGGCGCCTGCTCCGGCAGCGTGCGGGCGAGGCGCGCGAGCAGCGCCTCGGCGCCCTGCGAGGAGAGCGGCTCGACGCCCGGCGGGGGCGGCACGCGGCGCAGGTAGGCGGTGAACGCCTCCGCGGACGCCGGCGCGACGTCGAGCAGGCGCCCGAGGGCGTCCGCGTTCGCCCCAGTGCCGAGGTGCGAGAGGAGGGCCTCGCGCATGCCACCCGCGGCTCCCGTGGGGGAGAAGCCCGAGCGCAGGACGACGGCGCCGTCGCGCGACGCGGCGGCGGCTAGGTCGTCCGCGAGCCGCGACTTCCCGATACCGGCCTCGCCGAGGAGCAGCACCGTGCCCCCGGCGCCCCCAAGAGCCTCGTGCCACGACTGCGCCAGGCGCGCCCGTTCGCCCTTGCGCCCGACGAGCGGGAG
>JAYTCP010000396.1:0-3543 GCA_043736435.1 Planctomycetia bacterium
ACCCCCGCCCTCCCGCACACGCCACCCGTTCCGCCCAAACCTCCCGCCCCGCCGCTCCCGCCGACTCCGCCCCCGCCGCCCACGCCGCCGACGCCACCCGCCGCCCCGTCGCTCGCGGACGCGGGCGAGCCGAAGCCCCAACGCGAGGGATTCGAGGGCCTTCCCCCCGGGACCGCGTCCCCCGAGGCGCTCGCGCCGTTCACCGGTCGTTGGCAGGTCATCGCGGAGCCCGGCGCCACCCCCGCGAACGCGGTGCTCCGCCAGGACCTGCCGACGCAACCGTGGGCCGTGGCGCTCTTCCAGGGGAGGGGACGCGCGTTCGCCGACGGCGTCGTGCGCGTGCGGTTCCGTCCCGTCTCGGGAGAGGAGGACGCCGCGGGCGGGATCGTGTTCCGCGCGCAGGACGAGAGGAACTACTACCTCGTCCGCGCGAACGGCCTCGAGGACAACCTCCGGCTCTACGCGATGAAGGACGGGCACCGCTCGCAGCTCGCGAGCGTGACCGTGGACCCGCCCGCGATCGGGCGCTGGCACGTGCTCGAGTTGCGGTGCACGGGGACGACGTTCCGGGCGACGGTGGACGGCGGCCCCGCCGTCGAGGCGACGGATCCGTCGTTCGCGCGCGGCTGGTGCGGCCCGTGGACGAAGGCGGACTCGGTCACGTGGTTCGACGACTGGGTCGTCGAGCCGACGGAGGGAGCGTCACCGCCCGCGGCCCCGGGCCCGACGCCGAAGGAGCACCCCACGGCCCCGAAGGACGCGCTACCTGGAGGTGGCGGCCGCTGATCTACTTGAGTAGTAGATCAGGCTCCGAGGCGGACATGCCGAGGGCGTCGCGGAGCGCGGGATCGCGGCTCGGGCGCCAGAGGAACGCGTCGAGCACGTAGTGCGTGGCCTGCGGCACGGCGAGCAGCGGCACCACGAAGGCCACGAGGGCCGCCGGGAGGTCGACCGACGGCAGGGGGAACAGGGCCCCGTGCTGGTGCCAGACGAGCCCGTCCCAGAGCGTCTCCTCCGCATAACCGAGCCCCACGAGGATCGCGCCGAAGGCGAGGGCCCCCGACGGGCGGAAGAGGCGCGCGAGGAGCCGCGGCCCCCCGCCGAGGCGTTGCGCGCCCACGCGGTGCACGAGGATCGCGTACGGGACGCCGTGGGCGAGCACGTTCGTCGCCGTGAAGGCGAGGTCGCTCTCGAGGAGGACGATGCCCCCCACCCACGCGAGCCACGTCGACGCGAGCACGAGGGCCTTCGCGAGGTTGACGGGCCGGCCTGTGGCGAGCCGCCGGACCTGGCGCCCGATCCACGCGAGGAGGATCGCGACGTGGAGCCCGAGGCCGACGTCGGCGACCGCGCCCGGGAGCCCGGCCACGAAGTCGCCGTCCACGAACCACACGAAGGGGCGGGGCAGGTGCGCATGCCACCAGAGCAGCGGCCAGAGCGTCGAGGCGTACACGGCCGCGCGGTCGAGGACGCGGTCGAGCGGGTCGGTCTCGCCGGCGCGGCGCGACGAGTAGGACATCCACCCCCACGTCTGGCGGACGAAGTGGAACGCCGCGACGTAGGCGAGCGCGCGCCAGAACCACGCCGCGTCCACCGCGTAGAGCAGCGTCCCCGCGGCGAGGCACCCGAGCGGCACGGCGAGAAGGAGCCCGGATCGGCGCCGACGCTCCTCCGGGTCGAGGTAGGCGCGGAAGAGGGTGCCGTACACGTGGGCGACGTCGCAGCACACGACGAGGAGGAAGAACGCCCACGGGGGCACCTCGTCGTGCAGGCGTCCCGCCCGGGCCGCATAGAGGATCACGACGCCCGCGGCCACGAGGGGCCCCACGAACGCCACGGCGTCGAGGCCGGGGGAGAAGACCCAGCCGTTGCGGACGCGCGGGCCCGCCGGGGCGGACGCGCTCACAGGGAGGACTCGAAGGCGACGCCGCGCGCGGCGAGCACCTCCTCCGCGGCGCGCACGCCCGCCCACTGGGCCTCCTCGAAGAGCGGGAGGCCGCCGAGATCGGCCGCCGCGAAGTGGATGCGGCCGAGCGGGAGGGCCGCCCGCGCGCGCGCGACGCCGAACAGGAAGCCGGGCTCGGGCCGCACCATGGCGTGCCCCCACCGCATGACGTCGAGGGAGACGATGCGCCGCCCGAGCTCGTGGTGCGCGGGACCGAGGTCCTGAAGGATCGCGTCGCGCCACCCGGACCAGGGCGTCGCGAGGACGCTTCGGCGGGCCGCGGCCGTGTCCGCGTCGGGAAACGGGCGATACCACGTCCAGACCGCGTCGCGCTCGGCCCGGTCGGTCTGGTGCGTCGCGACGACATACCCGAGCGCGTCGCTGTCGCGGAGCACGTTGTCCCACGCGGTCGGGTAGCCCGTCGAGGTCGGCTCGACGTCGAGCGTGAGGTTGGCGACGACCCACGGGCTCGTGCGGAACGCGCCGCCGTCGTCGGGCAGGCCCGAGACGACGCGGCGCGCGGCGTGGCGGGGGAGCGCAAGGATCACGTGCTCGGCGGTGGTCCGGCGTCGGGTGCGGGTCGCGGCGTCGACCCAACGCACGACGACGCGGTCCGTCCCGCCCTCCACGGCGGTCACGACCGCGCCCGACGTCACGCGGCCCTTCACCGAGGTGGCCAGGTGGGCGACGAGCCTCCCGTTGCCCTCGGGCCAGGTGAGGAACGGGGCGGGCTCGTCCCCGGGCACCGCGACGCGGGCCGCGAAGTAGTGGAGGCCCGCCCAGGCGCTCGTCCCCTCGAGGAGACAGCCGAAGTCGTCGCGGCAGGCGTACTCGACCCACCAGCGCAGCAGCGGGGCCGTCAGCCCCTCGCGCGCCATCCACGCGGCCATGGAGATGCCGTCGAGCGCGAGCAGGTCGGCGTCCCGGGCGGACCGCGCGACGGGCACCGCGAACGCGCGCCGGCCCGCGGCGTCGCGCCGGGCCGCGAGCGCGGCGACGGTGCGCTGGAAGCGCTCCATCTGCGCGAGGTCCTCCGGCGTCGCGACCTCTCTGGGGAAGAGGCCCTCGTGCCAGCGCCCTCCCGCGAAGAGCCTCTCCTCGGGGGCGCGGCAGAGATGGTCGGGATGGGGCAGGGCCCGGCCCTCGGCGTCGTAGCCGGTGATGGCGCCCACCTCGAAGAGGAGCTCGCAGAGCGCACGCTCCTCGCGCGTCGGCACCGGGACGTAGTGCGCGCCCCAGGGATGGGCCGAGACCGCGTTGCGCCCGCTCGCGGCCGTGCCCCCCAGCGCGTCCTCGAGCTCGAGGAGCGAGACGTCGTGGAAGCCGGCGCGCGCCATCTTCCACGCGGCGGAGAGCCCCGCGATGCCGGAGCCGACGATCACCACGCCCGCGCGGCTCCAGCTGTCAGGCGGAGGCGTGATCTCGCGGCGGGCGCGCAGAGTGTGGCCGAACGCGGAAGATCCGCCGACGAATTCGCCTTCGATGCGGCGCGACGGGCGCGACCGGCTGCATGCCGCCGCGGCGAGCGGCGCGCCGAGCAGAGTGGCAAGGATGTCGCGCCGCGTCAGTTGAAAGGGATCGCGCAAGCTCACTCCTCG
>JAYTCP010000397.1:0-1663 GCA_043736435.1 Planctomycetia bacterium
ACGGGACGTTCGCCGCGAACCAGGCCGCGTCGCGGGCGTGCCCTACGAACGGGCGCGAGGGCCCCTTCTGGCTCTCGGGCTTGGCCGGCGCGGGCTTCCCCGCCCGGGCGACGACGCCGAGCGCGTCGCGCACGGCCGCGACGGGCGCACCCGCGGCGGCGAGGGCATCGAGGCTCCGCGCGAGGGTCTCGACCTGCCACGGCGCGCGGACGTGCACCTTCCCGGCGGCCGCGAAGCGCACAGCACCCGCCTCGTCGCCGAGGAGGAGCGCGGCCGTGGCCGTGTCGAACGCGCTCCAGGGTGCGTCCTCGGGGGGATCGCGCAGCGCCTGCGTCTGGCGGATCTCGCGGACCTCGCGCACGCGCTCGGCGTCGGCGCCGTAGAGCGGCCACGGGGCGCCCTGCGCGGCGCGCAGGACCGCGACGGGCAGCACGAGGTTGCGTTGCCCCTCGGAGGCCTCGGTCGCGTGCTCGAGCAGGCGCAGCGCCTCCTCGAGGCGCCCTTCCCGACGCGCGAGCGACGCCGCGGCGAGCAGCGCGGCGTAGTCGCCGTCGAGCTCGATCGCGCGCGCGAACGCCGCCTGGGCGCCGATCTCGCCGAGCGTGTCGAGGGCCGAGCCGAGCTCGCGCCAGGCCGCCGCGCACTCGGGGGCGGCTTCGATCGCCCTCTGGGCAGCGGCGAGCGCGAGGTCGGAGCGCCCCGCGTCCCGCGCCAGCACGGCGAGCCGGAGATCGACGTCGGCCGAGACGACGCCGGTCGTGTGCGCGAGGTCGAGGCGCTCGATCGCGTCCTCGGGGGCGCCGCCGAGCACGCTCCGACCCGCGGAGACGAGGATCTGGTGGAGCGACGGCGCCCCGATGCGCCGCGGGAGTCGGCCCGGGGCGAGCATCCCCTCGACTCGCGTGCCCGACGCGAGGGTCGCGAGGCGCGAGAGCGCGGTGCGGCACCCGCCGGCCCCGTCGGGACCGGACGGATCGAGCGTGCGGACGGGATGATCCGTCAGCTCGAACGGGAGCGCAACGGCCCCGAGCCGGAGCAGGATCACGCGCCGCGGACGGGCGCGCGCATGCCAGGCGAGCAGCGGGAACGCCTCGGGCGACAGGTCGCGGAGGTCCACGAGCACGGCCGCGGCGGCCTCGAGGGTCTCGAGGACCTCGTCGGAGGCGAGGTCCTCGATGCGCCCCGGATCGACGAGGACGGGACGCAGCGCCCGGCCGTCGGGCAGCGACGCGGCCTTGACGGCGGGGCGGAAGAGGTCCTCGTAGCGGTCGCGCGATGCCGTGACGACGAGGACGGCATCGCCCAGGGGCTCGAGGTCTTCGATCCCGGGCTTTCGGGCCGATGAGGCCCGAGGGGGGGCCGCGGGCTTGCGGACGCCTCGCCTGAAGAGCCTCACCGGTGCGACCTCGACGAGAGGCGGGAGGTCGCGGGGCGCGCCATCCCAAGGAACCGCGGCGAGCGGTCCCGGGGGGAGCGGCGGGGCGACTCGCGGCAGGTGAGGCTCATGACGGCGCACCTCGACGACCCGGAGAGTAACGCCACCCCCGCGGGAACCCCAGTCCCGCACAGGCCGTGGGCGTCACCGCGACGTCACCGGCCCGCATCCGGCCGTCGCCTGCAACGCTCCCGTCCCGATCCTGCGATTCGAGGCTAAACCCTGGAT
>JAYTCP010000398.1:0-6546 GCA_043736435.1 Planctomycetia bacterium
GCTCCTCGAGGGGGTCTTCGAGCCGGGCACCGCGCCGAAGTGGTGGCTCGAGCCGGCGTCGCAAGACGTCCTCCTCGCGAATCGCTCGAAGGTGAAGGCTCTCATCGAGGCGCCCGACCTCGCCGGCCATCCGCACCTGCGCAGCCCCATCGTCGTGGCGACGTTCCCGTACGAGCGCGGGCGCGTGCTCCACGCCATGGGGCACGTCTACCAGCAGGAGGGCAACGTCACGGGGACCGCCGGCGTGCAGAGGCTCGCGCTCAACTTCGTCCGCATGCGCCTCGAGCAGGGCAGCCCCGCCGCCGCGGCCGAACGTCCGCGCTGAGCTCGCGCGCAGGAGTCGACCCGCGCCTTCTGCCGGCGCCCATCAGGCGCCGAGGAGGGGGAAGCCGCGTGTCGCGGCCGGCGTGGGGAAGGGTCCGCCTCCCCCACCGGCAAGGACAGGGCGGGTTGGGGCACGTAGACTCCGCGCCATGGACGTCAAGGCCGTCGTCGGGCTCGTTCGCCCCTTCACCATGCTCGCGCCCGTGCTCGGCGTGCTCACCGGCGCCACCACGGCCGCGGCCCGTCTCGGCCTGCCCTGGCCCGTCGCCGGCGTCGGCCTCGCGGTGGCGGCCGCGCTGCTGGCGAACGCGGCGAGCAACGCGTGGAACCAGGCGTACGACGCCGACATCGACCGGATGAACAAGCCCACGCGCCCGATCCCGTCGGGACGCGCGACCGTGCGCGGGGCCCTCGCCCTCGGGCACGCGTGCGCCGCGCTCTCGCTCGTCGTCGGAGGGCTGCACGCGGCGGTGTCCGGGCATCCCTGGTTCCTCGCGTGCGTGGCCGCGGGCGTGCTCGCGACGTGGATCTACAGCGCCCCGCCGCTGCGCACGAAGCAGCGCACGTTCGGCGCGAACGTGACGATCGCGATCCCCCGCGGGCTCCTCGTCCCGGTGGCGGGCTGGGCCGTGACCGCCGCGCCGACGACGCTCGAGCCCTTCGCGCTCGGCCTCGTGCCCGGCCTGTTCGTCCTCGGCGCCGCGAGCACGAAGGACTTCGCCGACGTCGAGGGCGACCGCGCGCACGGCTGCCGCACGCTCCCCGTCGTGCTCGGCCCCGCGCGCGCCGCGCGTTTCGTGGCGCCGTTCCTCGCGTTGCCCTTCCTGCTCTATCCGCTGCTCTCGGCCGTGGGCGCCATCGCGCGACCGTTCGGCGCGTGGCTCGGCGTCGGCCTCGGGCTCGGGGCGCTGGGCGCGCTCACGGCGAGGGCGCTGCTCGCCGACCCCGCAAGCCTCGCGACCGAGCGCAACCATCCGGCGTGGCGCGGCATGTACCTGCTCATGCTCGCGAACCAGATCGCCGTCGCCGCGGTCTACGTGCTGGCGTAGGGCCGGCCCCCGCCGCCCCAGGAACCATCCGGGCGACTTCGCGCGGAAGCCCCGTCAGGCCGGCTTCACGCAGCGAAACCCGATGTTCTCGAACTTGTCCTTCGGGCCGGCCTCGAGGCGTCCGTCCGAGCGCAGGAGCTCGGCGGGGTCGCTGAAGCAGCCGCCCTTGACGATCTGGAAGGGCTCGCCGTCCTCGAGGACCGTGGAGGTCCACTCCCACGTGTTGCCCGCCATGTCCATGGCGCCGTAGGGGCTCGCGCTGTGCGGGTACTCGGTGACGGGGGCGGGCCCGCCGGTCTCGGGATCACGGCCGAAGCACGAGAACTCGGGCGTGACGACGTCGCTTCCCCACGGGAGCAGGCGGCCGTCGCTGCCGCGCGCGGCCTTCTCCCACTGCTCCTCGCTCGGCAGGTCCTTGCTCACCCACTTGCAGTACTTCACGGCGTCCGCGACGCTCACGCCGACGACCGGCATGTCGGGGCCGTTGAAGCGCGGGTTCTCCCAGTACTTGGGCCAGCGGTACTGCGTGGCGCGGCAGAAGGCGCCGTACTGCTTGTTCGTGACCGGGTACTTGTCGATGTAGAAGGCGGGGAGCGTCTTCGTCTCGCGACCCGGGCCGAACAGGAACGGGCCGGCGTCCACGAGCACCATGGGGCCGTGGTCGTCGATCTCCTTCGAGACGTTCGCCGCGGCCGGCGCGGGCACCGTCTCCATGTCCACCCCGGGGGCGTCCACGGGGAGGTGGCGGTCCTCGAACCAGCCGAGGATGTCGGCGAGGCGGTCGTCGACCGCATCCCAGGCCTCGTGCGTCAGCGTCTTGCTCTTGGCGAGCCAGTGCTTGGCGCGGCGGAAGTAGTCGATCTGCTTGGTCTCGTCCCCGAGGCCCCAGCCGAGCTCGAAGTAGAGGATGCCCAGGTAGCAGCACTCGGAGTCGACGAGGTGCTCGGGCCGTCGGTAGTGATCTTCCAGGACCCGGAGCGCCGCCTCCTCGTCGAGGGTCCCGTGCTGACCGGGGTCGACGTACTTGGCGTAGATGTACTCCTGGATCTTGCGGATCTGGTCGTTCACAAACTCTCTCTCGCCGGCTGCGCGCCGGATTCGGGCGGAAGCCCGAACGATAGGGGGCCCCCCCTCCCGCGTCAAAGGGCGTCGGTACAGAGGGCCATTCGTGCGACCGTACCGGGGGGATGACACCGGGGGGATGGTCGGGGGCGGCGGGGTTTCGGGCCCGGACGAGGGCCCGACCGGGGGCGGCGTTCCCGTGCGGAAGCGCTCGGGGCACGGTGGGCGGCTCCCGTCGGGAGGAGGTCCGGCCACCCGGGCCGCCTCCGGAAGGGGGTCCGCCCTTTACATCTTGCCTACAATGGACTTACGTCGATGGAGTAACCGGGGTGAGGGCCCCCGGCAACTGCCTCGGTCGGATCGGAGGCAAAATCGATGCAAACCGAGGCGGATTCTGTCATCCGCAGGGCGCGCGAGAACGTCTACAGAGCGGAGGCGCGCGGCCTCCCGGGCCGAGCAGCCCAGGCCAGCCGAGTGGCACGGTACATGCTGCTAAGTCCGTCGTCCTAAGTCTGGAGACCCACCATGAAGGGCAAGATCTTCACCGTCGACGAGGCCACCCGGATGCTGCCGCTGGTCGCCCACATTGCGGACGACATCGTGGCCACGTACGCCGAGGTCAACCGCTCGCTCCAGACGTACGAGGACGCGAAAGCCAGGGTCAACGGGGCGAAGGCCGATGGCGGCATCGACCGCGAGTCCGATCTGCGCCTCGCCGATGCCGACGTGGGTGCGGTCCTCGACCGGTTCCAGCGCCTGGTCCAAGAGGTCGAAGCCCTGGGGGGCACCGTCAAGGACTACGAGCAGGGCTTCATCGACTTCTACGGCGACGTGGAAGGCGAGATCGTCTACCTGTGCTGGACCCGAGGCGAGAAGGCGATCACCCACTGGCACCGGCTCGAGGAGGGCTTCTCCAAGCGCCGGGACCTCCCAGCGGTCAACGCCGCAGCCTGACGGGACCCTGACAGGCACCCGACGCCCTCCCCGTAAGGGGCCGAGCGAGCCGCGCGCCGGGCGCGCCGCGTCCCCCTCCACGCCCCACCCCCCCACGTCCCACCCCTCCACGTCCCGGAGGGGCGGCGCGCCCCGCCGCCGCCTATTGGCCCGCGACCTGCCCCCCTATACTCCCGGGCTCGGTTTCCGTCCCGCCGCCCGTGGCGGCGCAGCCTCGGGAGGTGCTCGTGGACCCCTTGCTCACCCCCGCCAACCTCGCCTGGAAAGCGAAGGCCCGTGACTTCGCGGAGAAGGTCATCCGCCCCGTCGCGGCCAAGTACGACCGCCTCCAGGAGTACCCGTGGGAGGTGAAGGAGAAGCTCGCGTCGAGCGGGCTCATGGGGGTCTGGATCCCCAAGGCCTACGGCGGGGCCGGCGGCGGGGTGATGGACCTGTGCCTCGTCGTCGAGGAGCTCAGCCGGGCGTGCGGCGGCATGGGCGTCATGTACGCCGTCAACGCGCTGGGCTCGTTCCCGATCATCCTCGCGGGCACCGAGGCGCAGAAGCAGAAGTACCTCCCCGAGATTGCGTCCGGCCGCAAGCTGATCGCGTTCGGCCTCTCCGAGCGCAACGCCGGCAGCGACGCCGGCGGGATGCAGGCACGCGCGACCTTCGAGGGTGGCTCGATCGTCCTCCAGGGCGACAAGAAGTGGACCACGAACGGCGGCGCCGCCGACCTCTACACGGTCTTCGCGGTGTCCGATCCCGAGTCGCGCAGCCGCCGCATCTCCGGCGTGATCGCGGAGAAGGGCGACCCCGGGTTCACGATCGGGCGCGCCGAGGACAAGATGGGCATCCGCGCCGTGCCGGTCGTCGAGCTCCACTTCGAAGGCTGCCGCATCCCGGAGGACCGCCTCCTCGGCGGCGAGCGCGGCTACGGCTTCAAGCACGCGATGCAGACGCTGGACTGCGCGCGCCCCGGCGTCGCCGCGCAGGCGGTGGGCCTCGCCCAGGGCGCCCTCGAGTACGCGATCGTGTACACGAGCGGCCGCCAGCAGTTCGGGGCTCCCATCTCGAGCTTCCAGATGGTGCAACAGATGCTCGCCGACATGGCGACCAAGGTCGAGGCGGCCCGGCAGCTGGTGCACGCGGCCGCGCGCGCGATCGACGCGGGGGCCGGCTCCGCGGTCACGCGCCTGGCCGCGCAGGCGAAGCTCTTCGCGACCGACGTGGCCATGGAGGTCACGACGAACGCGGTGCAGCTCTTCGGCGGGTACGGCTACATGCGCGACTACCCCGTCGAGAAGTACATGCGCGACGCGAAGATCACGCAGATCTACGAGGGCACGAACCAGGTGCAGCGCCTCGTGGTGGCGAGGTCCCTCCTCAAGGAGGCGATGAACCTCGACTACCTGAAGGCGTACATGCCGTTGCCCGACCACCCGAACACCCAGCACGATCGCGAACGGGCCGAGAAGGCCTCCGCGCCGCGCGCCTGACCCGCCGCGGGTCCCCACGCCTGGAGAGGCTCCGATGGCCGACGAGACGAAGAACCTGAAGCCCGACGTGGAAGGCGCGCTCGTGCCCGCCACGGCCCCGCGCTGGCGCGGCGTCGCGATCGGGGTCCTCCTGGCCCTGCTCGCGTTCGGAGCCTGGAGCGTGTGGAAGGCGGTGCGCACGGGCCAGGAGGTCGAGCGCTGGGAGCGCCTGGCCGACGTGACCAGCCTCCGCGAGGACGCGTTCGAGCGCGCGTGGGCGGCTGCCCCCTCCGACGCGATGACCGCGATCGCGCGCGACCAGCACATCGAGAAGCTCGAGGCGCTGCTCGCGAAGGAAGGGGAGTCCTCGAAGGTCGCCCCCCATCTCCACGCGGTGATCGCCAACCTGCTCCTCGAGCAGATCCTGGGCGCGCCGTCCTCGATGCCGGACGCGCGGCTCATGGCGCTCTACGACAAGGCCGATGCCCACCTGAAGACGCTCGAGGAGGGCTATCCGGACGCCGCGATCAACTCGACGCGGATGAACGTCGGCAACCGTTCGACGGTCACGCGCCTGGTCCGCGACCGGCTCGCGAAGAACCGCGAATGGCAGACGAAGCACGGCTTCAAGGCGCTCGAGCCCGAGCCGGATCGGGTGGTCCTGCTCCGCACGACCGACGGTGACCTCCGCATGCGGCTCTTCTCGCAGCCCGACGCGAGCCCCGCGCTCTCGAAGGCGTTCGTCGACCGCGCGTGCGCCGGCGTCTACGACGGCACGACGCTCTTCGCGAAGCGCAGCGACCTCGGCGAGTCCTACGTCCGCGGCGGCGACACGCGCACGAAGCCGCCGGCCACGCCGCCCGCCCCCGGCGAGACGGTCGACACGACGGTCTGGGGCGACCCCTCGCCCGGCGAGCCGACGCTGCCCGAACGCTCGCGCTGGCGCATCCTGCACACGAAGGGCGTCGTCTCCGCGTGGCACGACGTGGCGGAGTCCACCGACGACCCGACGCAGTTCCTCTTCTGCGTGCAGGACTCCACCTCCCTCGACTTCGACTTCACGCCGTTCGGCAAGCTCGACGAGTCGAGCATCGCCGTGCTCGAGCGCATCCATGCGCGCAAGACGGTCGGCGAGGAGAACCCCGAGGTGCGCGTCGACCTCAAGCGGACCGAGACGGCGGAGCATTTCTCGCGCCCCGTCACCGTCGTGAAGGTCCTCGTCTACGACAAGGGGGTCCTGCTCGCCTGCGGGGATCCGGCCCGCGTCGACGAGTCCGAGAAGAAGCTCGAGACCGTGAAGGTCGATGCGCTGCGCGTCCCCGACGCGCCGGCGCCGCCGGGCCCGCCGACGCCCCCCGCTCCGACTCCCGCGGGGATGGAAGCGGGCATGGACGGCGCCGCCCCGCCCGCGATGGCCGACGACCCGAAGTAGTCCTCCCGCCCGCTGCGGGTGCGCCAGGGCCCGGGCGATGGCGAAGGCCGTCGCTCGGGCCCTTCCCTTGGACCGCTCGCGGAGTCGGCGCGGCGCAGGTGGTCTCCCGTCACGGCGCGCGGAGGCCCTTGTACCAAAGCAGCTGGATCTCCCCGGGCAGGTGTGGGTACGCGAAGCGGTCGATCGCGCCGAGCACGCAGCTCTGGCTCGCGTAGAAGCGACACGCGGGCACGTTCACGTTCTGCGTCTCCACCTTGAGCTGCGTGCA
>JAYTCP010000399.1:0-2654 GCA_043736435.1 Planctomycetia bacterium
GAGGTAGGCGTCGAAGGTGCTCCGCGCCTCGAGGTAGGGGGCCACCGTGGCCTGGACCTCGCCGTAGGGAAGACGGTGCCACCGGCGGGCATGGATCGCGTGGCGGAGCGCGCCCTCCTCCGCGAGATGCTCGAGGTGGACGCGCTTGCGCGAGGAGAGCAGCGCGTCGAGGACCGCCTCCGCGACGGCGGGGGCGTCGCCCTCGCGCGCGACCACGTCGATATGGTCGGCTCCGTCCCCCGCGCCGCACACGGACAGGCGGCGGCCGCGTCGCGCGAGGGTCAGGATCCCGGCGAGGGCGCCCGCCGCATCGCGCACGACGACCGCGAACGGGTGCGTGCCCGGTGGGGCGTGGCGAAGGGAGAGGAGCACCCAGTCGGGGCCGACGAAGAAGCGGTCCCGCCCGAGGAGCGCGCGCCACGCGGGGGCCAGGGCCTCGAGGGCGGGGAGCGCCGTCACGATCTCGGCGTGGAATCTCGGGGGCGCCGGGGGGAGGGGCGTCGTGCCCCCGCCGCCCCCTCCCTCTGCGGGGGGTTTGCCCCCCGCGCCCCCCGCATTCCCGATGTCGACCGTCGCCCCCGTCGCCAGCGGCTCCGTGCGGCCCACGGGGAGGCGCGCGACGACCCGGTCGTAGACCGCGACCGTGGCGTCGACCATGCGCTGCATGTCGAACTCGACCTCCACCCGGCGACGGCCCGCCTCGCCCAGACGCGCCGCGCCCTGCGGGTCGGCGAGGCAGTCCGAGAGGGCGCGCGCGAGCGCCGCCACGTCGCCGGGCGGGTAGAGGCGGCCGGTCACGCCCTCGACCACGAGCTCGGGGTTGCCGCCGACGTCGGTTGCGACCACGGGGCGACCGCAACCCATGTACTCGAGGATCGCGTTGGAGAGCCCCTCGGTCTCCGAGCAGAGGACGCCGATCTCGAGGTCCTTCACGAGCGCGGCGGTGCCGCCCGTCGCGTGGTGGATGTGGACGCGGTCGGCGACGCCGAGCGTCCGGGCGCGGTCGAGGGTGGGGCCCGTGTCACCCTCGCCGAGGAAGAGGACGTGGAGCTCGGGGTGCTTCGCCGCGAGGAGGGCCACGGCCTCGACCAGGTCGGGCTGGCGCTTGAGGGGCTTGAAGTTCGCGAGGAGGCCCACGACGCGCGCCGACTCGGGGATGCCCAGCCGTGCGCGGGCCGCGGGATCGCGCGGTGGATCGAACGCGGCGAGGTCCTGGCCGTTGCGCACGACGGCGACGTCGTCGGGGGGGACGTGCTCGACCTCGACGACGTGGCGCTTCACGGCGTCGCCGTTGGCGACGTACCCGGCGGCGAGGCGTCCCGTGCGCCGCAGCGCCTGGAGCGCGCGAGGCGTGTGCCAGAAGCCGAGGTCGCGCCGCGAGACGAGGACGGGGACCCCGGCGCGGGCGCCGATCAGCGGGCCGAGCACGCTCGCGTCGCCCATGTACGTGTGGATCAGGTCGAAGCCGGCGGCGCGGACCTCCTTCGCGAGGCGGCGCACGTCGAAGTACGTGCCGAGGCGCGAGAGCCGGCCCACGCGGAGCGAGCGGCTCGGGCAGGGGAAGGGGTTCTCCTCGAGCCAGCGCGACTCGTGGAGGATGAAGAGCTCGGGGCGCCACCGGGCGGGCAAACGGGTGAGCAAGTGGCGGAGCTGGCCCTCGGTGCCCCCGTTCGGGCTCCAGTAGGCGTCGCACAGGACGAGGACGCGGCGCTGCCCGTGCGCCGCCACGCCGGCCGCGCCGGCCGGGCCGGCGTCGGCGGTCACGGGCGCACCGGCAGGAAGGGCACGTCGGACACCGTGAAGCGGTGCTTGCCCGAGCGCGTGAGGGGGATGTCGTCCACCGCGCGCCACGCGACCGTGACCCCCGCCCCGAGGCGGTCGCGCATCTTGCGCAGCAGCGGCTCGACGTCGGCCGCCGTCGCGCGGCCCACGGTGAGCACGTCCACGGCGTCGAGCGCGCGCTGGCGCACCTGGAAGCGCTCGACGCCGTCGCGCCCGTAGAAGAGGTGCGTGAACCACTCGCCGTGGATCCGCTCGCCGCCCGGGGTCGAGAGGAAGTCGCTGGTGCGGCCGTGGACCCGGTCGAGCCGCGGGTACGCGCAGCCGCAGGCGCAGGGCGCGGGATCGGGCGACCAGGCGGCGACGTCGCCGTTCTCGTAGCGGATGACCGCGAACGCGCGGTTCGTCACGTCGGTGACGAGGATGCGGCCCGGGACGCCGGGACCGCACGGGGCCCCGCGCTCGTCGACGATCTCGAGCACGCGGCCGTGGGCGAGCACGTGGAAGCCGCCGTGCGCGCACTGGGCGGCGAGGCTGCTGCTCTCGCGGGAGCCGTAGAAGTCGCGGACGGGGGCGCAGAACGCCTCCTCGATGCGCGCCCGCGACGCGGGGAGGAGGGCCTCGGCGGAGGACCGCACCGCGACCGGACGGGCCGGGGGGCGGCCCTTCGCGAGGAGGTACGATGCGAACAGGTCGAGCGCCGTGGCGTACCCCTGCACCAGCTCGGGGCGGAACGCCTCGAGACGGTCGGCGAAGGACGCCATGCGCGCCTCGTCCATCCCGAACGCGTTCAGGAACAGCGTGGGGTGGACGCGACGGGCCACCCGCTCCTTCCATCCGACGTCCTTCTGCTCGCGGTCGTCGCCCCACAGGAA
>JAYTCP010000400.1:0-2311 GCA_043736435.1 Planctomycetia bacterium
GGGACGCCAAGCCGGTGGCGGGCGCGCGGCTCACCACGGTGCGCCACCCGGGTCGTCGCGGCGGCCTGCTCGACCCGGCGATGCACGACCTCGCGGAGGAGGGGGCGCGGACGCGATCCGCCGTGGACGGCACGTTCGCGATCCGCCTGCGTCGGGGAGAGCGCCTCTCCTTGCGCGTCGAGGCCCTGGGCTTCGCGACGCGCGAGCTGTTCGGCTGTACGGCGGGGCAGCGCCTGCGCGTCGTGATGGCGCCGGGCGTCACGTGCGTGGTGACCCTGCGCGACGAGGCGGGCGCGCCGGTGGCGGACACGCGCGTGCGGATGTTTCGCCCGGCGTACGCGTCGCTCGACGTGTTCGAGCGGATGGCGACGTCGGGCGCGGACGGCATCGCGCGGTTCGAGGGTCTCTCCGGAGACGGCTGGGCGTTCGTCGATCCGCAGCCCACGCGCCTCGGGGGCGTCGTCTGGAAGCGCGTGACGCTCCCGGCAACGGGCGAGGTCGGGGTCGACATCGTGCTCCCCAAGGGGCGCGCGATCCGCGGCAGGGTTACGGACGCGAAGACCGGGGCGGGGATCGCGGGGGCCCGCGTCGCCATCGGCTGGGTGGTGACGACGCCCGTGACCACGGATGCGGAGGGACGCTACGTGATCCTCGGCTGGCACGACGCGCAGGGGGCCGACGATCTGCACGCCGCCGCCGACGGGTATGCGCGTTCCGCCGTGATCGTGGGGGCCCGGGAGGTCGTCGACTTCGCGCTTGCGCGGGCGGATGCGGCGATCGGGCGCGTCGTCGATTCGGCGGGTACGCCCATCCCCGGCGTGCTCGTGGGCTGCGTCGACATCGGCGACTACGCGGGGAGCGGCGAAGGGGACGTGAACGGAACCGCCACGACCGGCCGTGACGGCCGCTTCCGTCTCGCGGACCTGAGCCACGGTACCCGGCACTCGCTCGTCTTCCTGGGAGGTGGGCTTGCCCGCACGCTGCTCGACGTGGGGCCGCCCCTGGCCGAGGGAGGGACGATCGACGTGGGCGACGTCGTCCTCCACTCGGGGCGTCGGATCGAGGGGCGCGTGCTCGACGGGGAGGGGCGTCCGGTGGTCGGGCAGGTCGTCCGGCTCGAGGGCGCAAACGGAGATCGGGAGCGGCTCGTCGGCGACTCGGGGGGCCACAAGGGGTCGTACGGGGAAGAGGAGGAGGCCTACACCGACGACCTCGGCCGCTTCCGCTTCCCCGACCTCGCACCGGGCAGGTACAGGCTCTCCGTGCGCCTGCCCGGCGGCGAGATCCCCCCGCGCAGGGTCCCGCTCGGGCCCGACGCGGACGTACTCGGCTTGGACTTCCGCGTCGGGGACGGCCGCGATCTCGTCGTGCGTGTGCGGGACGCCCGGGGAGAGGCGCTCGCGCAGGCGTTCGTGTCCGCCTTCGGTCCGCAGAGCCAGGGGGTGAGCGGTGTGACCGACGCCAAGGGCGCGCTCACGCTCCGGGTCACGCGGGGCACGTGCAAGGTCAACGTGCACTGGTCGATGGAGCTCGATGCGAAGGGTCGCACGCTCCTCGGCGCGAACGGCGTGGAGGTGTCGGACGCGGACGACGAGGTGGAGATCCGCCTCGAGGACGCGGGAGCCCTCACCGGCGTCGTGCGCGGCCCCGAGGGGACTCCGCTGTCGAAGGCGATCGTCGTGACCGATGCGCCGGACCGCAAACCCGTGGTGACGGTGACGGACGCGGAGGGTCGGTTCTCCCTGGAGGTTGCCGCGGGGGACCGGTACGCGGTGCGCGTCACGGGGCAGCACGACTCCGCGCGTCCGGGCGAGATCCTCGAGATGGTCGGCGAGCGGCTCGGCGTGCGTGCGGGCGACACCGACGTGATCTTGGTCGCTCGGCCGGCCCCCAAGGACCGAACGCTCACGATCGTCGTCGAGGGGCCGGACGGCGCGCCCGTCGTCGGAGGCCGGGTCTACCTCGCAGGGTGGAGCGGCCAGACGCGCATGTACACGACGGGCGAAGGCGGTCGCGTCGAGGTGGGGGAGCTCTCGTCGCGACCCGTCGACGTCGAAGCGGGTCCCGAGGGGGGGCCCGCAGACGTCTGGATCGGCGCGCAGCCGCAAAGGGTCGTCCCCGAAGGGCAGACCGTGCGGATGCGTCTGCGCGTCGGCGCCGTGGTGTCGGGCGTCGTCCTGCGCGCCGACGGGCGCCCGGCCGCCCACGTTGCCATCGGTGGGCACGGCACGCCGCTGGACGGCCAAGGAGACGACTGGGGCGCCACCCCGGACGCGGAGGGCCGCTTTCGCATGCTCGTCGACCCGGAGGT
>JAYTCP010000401.1:0-5150 GCA_043736435.1 Planctomycetia bacterium
GCCGGTGCGCGTGTGGAACACGGCCATGTCGCGCTCGAAGCGACCGGAGCAGATCCGCAGGAACGCGAGGCGATCCCGGTGCTTCGGGTCCATGTTCGCCTGCACCTTGAAGACGTAGCCCGAGAAGCCCTCGCCCGCGGGATCGACGAGGCGGCCGCCGGCGGTGCGCGCCTGCGGCGGCGGCGCCAGGTCGAGGAACGCGTCGAGGAGGAGCTGGACGCCGAAGTTGTTGACCGCGCTCCCGAAGAAGACCGGCGTCTGCTCACCGCGCCGCACGGCCTCGGGGTCGAAGGCGTGGCCGGCCCCGTCGAGGAGCGCCAGCTCCTCCAACATGCGGCTCCAGAGGTCGGGCGCGACGGTCGCCTCGTCCGGGGGCACGGTCGGGTCGAGGACCTCCACCGGCGCGCGGTACGCGCCCCCGGGCACGCGCTCGAAGAGGTGCACCTGGCGCGAGCGGCGGTCGAAGAGCCCCCGGAAGTCGCCGCCCTGCCCGACGGGCCAGTTCATCGGACAGGGCATCAGGCCGAGCACCTCCTCGAGCTCGTCGAGGAGCGCGAACGGGTCGCGCGTGGGCCGGTCGAGCTTGTTCATGAACGTGAAGATGGGCAGGTGCTGGCGGCGGCAGACCTCGAACAGCTTCCGCGTCTGCCGCTCGATGCCCTTCGCGGCGTCGATCACCATCACCGCCGAGTCGACGGCCGTGATCACCCGGTACGTGTCCTCGGAGAAGTCGCGGTGCCCCGGCGTGTCGAGGAGGTTCACGCAGAACCCGCGGTAGTCGAACTGGAGGACGGTCGAGCTGACCGAGATCCCGCGCTGCCTCTCGAGCTCCATCCAGTCCGAGGTCGTCGCGGCCTGGTTCCTCCGCGCCGTGACCGAGCCCGCCAGCTGCACCGCGCCGCCGTAGAGGAGGAGCTTCTCGGTGAGCGTCGTCTTGCCGGCGTCCGGATGCGAGACGATCGCGAACGTCCGTCGTCGCTGGATCTCCTTCAGGTCCATCCCAGGCGCTCCTCGTCCCTCGTACCCCGCGCGACGCCGCGCCGCGGCAAGCGCCTTCCCCGCAGGAACGACGGCGCGCCGGTCGCGGGGACCGGCGCGCCCGGTGGAGACTCGTCGCGTCCGCCTAGCGGGCGCTCATGGGGACGAACGCGCGCTTCGTCGGGCCCGTGTAGATCTGGCGCGGGCGGTTGATGCGCGTGCTCGTGTCGTCGCGCATCTCCTTCCAGTGGGCGATCCAGCCCGGCAGGCGGCCGAGCGCGAACATGACCGTGAACATGTCCGTGGGGATGCCGAGCGCCCGGTAGATGATGCCGCTGTAGAAGTCGACGTTCGGGTACAGCCTGCGGCTGACGAAGTAGTCGTCCTTCAGGGCCACCTGCTCGAGGTGCTTGGCGATCGCGAGCGTCGGGTCGTTCACGCCGAGCGCCGCCAGGACGTCGTCCGCGGCCCTCTTGAGGATGTTCGCGCGTGGGTCGAAGTTCTTGTACACGCGGTGGCCGAACCCCATCAGGCGGAAGCTCGCGTTCTTGTCCTTCGCCATCGCGACGTACTTCTGGTAGTCGCCGCCGTCGGCGCGGATCTTCTCGAGCATCTCGATCACTTCCTGGTTCGCGCCGCCGTGGAGCGGGCCCCACAGCGCCGCGATGCCGGCCGCGATCGTCGCGAAGAGGTTCGCCTGGCTGCTGCCGGCCATCCGTACGGTGGACGTCGAGCAGTTCTGCTCGTGGTCCGCGTGGAGGATCAGGAGCATGTTGAGCGCCCGCTCCACCACCGGCGAGATCTTGTAGGCCTCGCTCGGCACCGAGAACATCATGTTGAGGAAGTTGCCGCAGTACGACAGCTCGTTGCGGGGGTAGACGAACGGCTGGCCCACGCCCTTCTTGAACGAGAAGGCCGCGATCGTCGGCAGCTTCGCCACGAGGCGCGTGATGTTGACGTCCGCGCTGCTGGTGCTCGCGTCCGGGTAGTACGCCGAGAGCGACGCGACCATGGCCGCGAGGATCGCCATCGGGTGGGCCTGCTGCGGATAGCCCTCGAAGAACTTCTTCATGTCCTCGTGGAGGAGCGTGTGCCGCGTGATCTGGCCCGAGAACGCCGCCCACTCGGCCGCGTTCGGGAGCTTGCCGTAGATCAGGAGGTAGGCCACCTCGAGGAACGACGCCTTTTCGGCGAGCTCCTCGATGGGGTACCCGCGGTACCGCAGGATCCCCTGGTCGCCGTCGATGAAGGTGATCGCGCTCCTGCACGACCCCGTGTTGCCATACCCCGGGTCGAGGGTGATGGCACCCGTCGCCTCGCGGAGCTTGCCGATGTCGATGGCCCGCTCGCCCTCGCTCCCCGTGACCACGGGCAGGTCGAAGTCCTTCCCGTCCAGCGTCAGCCGAGCGCTTGCGCTCGTCGAAGTCGTCGTCTGCGTCCCGGCCGGCACCTGCGGATTCATACCTGCCTCCTTGTGGACCTTGACTCAGACCGGCCCGCCGGGCGTGCCCGACGGGGAAGCGGCCGGAGTCCGAAGCGCCGTGTGGCGCCCGTCTTGGGATGCAACGTCCTCGCCAAGACGGTCACCGTCGAGTTTCGGACAGACTCCTCTCGCAAGGCGCGTTCCCGAGGCGCCCGGCCGCCGGGGGCTCGAGGACCGGGGGTGGCCCTCGAAGGTGCCGGTTTCGTGACGTAGGACGCGTCGGACGGGGGGTCGGGCGTCCGTCCTAGGGTGGGGGCGCGGGGGAGGGCGGATCGCCCTTCGCAAATGGGAGGGCGTCCCTCCGAGGCGGCGGTCCGCCCGGTTCCCGGCCCACCGTCCCTCCCCCCCGCGCCCCCCCTCCTCCGGAACCCCGTGCCCGATCGCGTCCAGCCGTCGATCCGCCTCCAGCAGTTCGCCCTGTCCCTCCAGTCGGAGCTCTTGGCGTAGCAGTACCTGGCCGCGACGGGGGGCAAGTCGAACCCTTCGGTCGAGCTGCCGAGGTGAGCCGTTCGGTCCGCGCCGGCGCCTCCGGCCGGCTATCGGCCCGAGAGCACCATGCGCAGGGCCAGGTCGGGACGACCGAGCTCCGCGGCTCCGATCCGGTTGCAGTACGCTCCGTTCACGAAGACGATCGCGGTCGGCAGGTGATCGAGGCGGCGGAGGTTGGCCTCGGGGTCGTTCCACGTCGCGGGCGGGGCGGGGAGGCCGTAGTAGTCGAAGCGGATTCTTTGCTTCCCGCCCTCCTTGATGTCCTTGTTGATGTCCTGCTCGAGGCGCAGGATCCTCCCGAGGAGCAGGGAGCACGACGTGCACCACGTGCCGAAGTACACGGCGACGCGGATCTCGTTCGTGCAGCCCCGGAGCGTGGCGAGGCACGCCGCGTCCATGGGGCACGTCTGCGCGTCCCGCCCGTACTCCGGCGTGTGGGCGAGGAGGTCCGCCCCCGTCTTCCACCCGAGCAGCGGAGGCGGCGGGGTCAGCCTCCCGGCCAGGCCGGGGACGTCGATCACGATGTCCGCGCCCTCGAGCGTGAACCCACCGATCCGGGTGAGCGTCACGTCCGAGCGGAGATCGACGCCGCCATCCTCGTGCGCGATGAGCGACTCCGCGGCGAAGGACTCGACGGCGCTCCTCCCCGTGCGGACGAGGACCGGGAGCCCGAGAGGGGATCCGAGCACCAGGTACGCGGCCCCGCGCCGCGAGTAGTAGACGCCGGGGGCCGCTACCGTCGCCGCCTGCTCGGGGGCGTTCGCCTTCGGTGCCGGCTTCGGCTCGGGCTTGGGCTCGGCGGCAGGCTCCGGCGGCGGGTCGACCAGGGGGCCCCCGTTCGGCGCCGTCGCCCGCGGTGGGGGCGCCCGCTTGGCTTGCGGGCTCGGCTCACGCACAGGCTCGGGCTTGGGACCGGTCTTCGGCGCGTCCGAGGGCTCGGTCACCGGCTCGGACTTCGGCTCGGGCTTGGGTTCCGCCTTCGGCTCGGGCTCGGGTTCCGCCTTCGGCTCGGGCTTGGGTTCCGCCTTCGGCTCGGGCTTGGGTTCCGCCTTCGGCTCGGGCTTCGGGGCCGCCTCCGCCTTCGCTCCGCCCTGCGCCTGAAAGATGAACTTGCCCGTCGCGAGGAACCCGCGCAGCACCGGGTGAGGCGCCGGCGTCTCGTCTGCCGAGGCCGGAGCGAACGCCCCCAGGAGAGCCCCGACCGCCGTCAGAGAGAGCCACACGATCTGGAACCGACCGGGGGGAGTACGCCGGGGCCGGCGTCCTGTCGTGACGTGCATGCAACTCTCCGGAGGAAGGACAGCGGATCCTACCCCGGTGGGGGGATCCCCAAGTCTTCGAAGGGGGGCAGTCCCGACCAGGTCTTTCGGACCGTGCCGTCCTCCACGAGGAAGGACCGCGGGAGCCGACGGTGGAGGGGCCGCACCAGGGTCGCAGGAGCCGAGACGACCGTGAACGAGGCCCCGGTCAGCAGGGCGAAATGCGAGATCGCCTGCGACGCCGCCGACGTGAGCACCCAGAGGGTCGGGCCGTTGCCGTCCAGGGCGTACACGTTCAGCTCCTGCACCTGCGCACGGAAGTTCGCGTCCTCGAGGTCCGCGATCACCACCACGTGTCGGCCCTCCCGCACGATGGGGAGCACGTCCTTCAGGCACGCCCGATGTCCCTCGGCCCCGGCGCAGATCCCATCGAGCTTCATGCCCTCGGAGAGCCGCGTGGCCAGCCCGTCGAGGGGAAGCTGCGGCGCGAACGCGCCGAACGTCGCGGCCAGGCCGCCGGCCCCGACCAGGGTGAGGACGACGGCGCGCGGCAGCCGCAGCCATCCACCGGGCGTGGGCCGAAGCCACGCGAGTGCGAGCGCGGGCACGAGGAGGACGACGTCCTGCCAGAACGCCTGCGCGGGCGTGCGCTCGAGGAGGTTGCCGAAGCACCCGCACGAAGGCGTGTCGTCCACACGGCCCTGCAGCGCGTGGACGTACGCCTTCCCCGTCAGGAAGAGGAAGAACAACGTCAGGGCGCTCGCCACGAGCAGCAGCGGGCGGTGGCGCATGGTCAGCACGAGCGCCACCCCGAGGCCCACCTCGATCCCGAGCGCAACCAGCGCGAGGACGTTCGACGGGAGCCCGAGGTCCAGCCCGTGCGCGCGGATGACCTCGGCGAACGTCTCGGGGTCGATCGCCTTCGACCACGCGGCGACGAG
>JAYTCP010000402.1:0-8173 GCA_043736435.1 Planctomycetia bacterium
CACGGCCCGTCGGACGAGCACTCGCCGCGGCGCGTGCTGCGTCCGTCGGACGACGATCGCGACGGCCTCGTGGACGAGGACGGGCCCGACGATCTCGACGGCGACGGCGAGATCCTCACCATGCGCCGCAAGGACCACAACGGCGAGTGGGTCGTCGACGAACGCGACGACCGGCTGATGCGCCACGTGAAGCCCGGGGAACGGGCAACCTACGCGATCCTCGGCGCCGAGGGCGTCGACGGCGACGGCGACGGCCGCGTGAACGAGGACCCCGTCGGCGGGGTGGACCCGAACCGGAACTGGCCGTGCGACTGGCGTCCGGAGGCGTCCCAGGGCGGGGCGGGCCCCTACCCCCTGTCCGAGCCCGAGACGCGGGCCACGGCGCTCTGGATCCTCGCGCATCCCCGGATCGCCGGGGTCCAGAGCTACCACAACGCGGGGCAGATGATCCTGCGTCCGCCGGGCGCGCGCACCGACGTGGAGGCGGGCTACCCCGCCGAGGACAAGGCGCTCTACGACGAGCTCGGGCGTCGGGGGGGCATCCTCCTGCCGGGCTACCGCTACCTCCAGATCAAGGAGGGGCTCTACCAGGTGTACGGGGGCTTCCTCGAGTGGACCGCCCATGCGCTCGGCATCGTGTCGTTCACGAACGAGCTCTGGGGGCAGTTCGGGTGGGGGACTTCGACGACCGGCGGCGACCTCGCGCCGCTCCAGTGGAACGACGTCGCGCTCCACGGGGCTGGCTTTTCCCGCTGGCACGAGGTGAAGCACCCGACGCTCGGGACCGTCGAGCTCGGCGGTTGGAAGCGCTTCACGATGCGGAACACGCCGGTCGACTACCTGGCGGACCTCTGCATGCGGAACACGCTGTTCACGCTCGAGCACGCGGCGTCCCTGCCCGACGTGACCCTCCGATCGGTCACGCGGGAGGACGGGGGCCGGCGGATCCGCGTCGTCCTCGAGAATCGGTCGCTGCTCCCGACGGCGACGGCCTGGGCCCGCCGGCATCGGCTGCTCCCTCCCGACGTCCTGGCCCTCGACGTGCCCGTGCTGGCGGCCGTGCGCGTGAAGCCCGTGGGGCCCGCCGATGCGCTGCCCGTCGTCGCCGGCACGGCCCGCCTCGAGGAGGGTGTGCGCGGCACGGGCACGGTCACGGTCGATCTGTTCGTCGATCCGGCGAGGGCGCCGACCTCGGTCGACTTCGAGAGCCGCCTCGGCGGGCACGTGAAGGCGCGCATCCCCTGACGAGGGCGTTGGGCGGGGGTCGGCCCCCGCCGCCCCCGGGATTCGACCGCCCGTCCGTGTCCCGAAGGGGACGGGCTACTTCGCGGGTGTGGGGCCCGCGACCTCGGTGCCGCGGACCGTGGTGGACGTGATCTTCTGGATCGCGCGACGCTCGGTCCGCTTCGCTTGGACGGTGTAGGTGGTGGTGACCCCCGCGTCCAGCTCGGAGGCCCAGGGGATGCCCGTGGCCGTCGAGACCCAGACGTGCCCGTCCACGAAGGCGGCGGCCGAGAGCCAGCCCGGGATCGCGGGCGCCACCGCGTCGCCCTCCATCGTGAAGTAGAGGACGAGACGGAGCCTCAGGCACTCCTCCGTGTTCTTGAATTCGATCCCCTCCGCGGCGACCTCGGCCCTGAGCTTCGACTCCGGGTATCCGCCGCTACGGGTCGCCTCGGCGACCTGCCTGATCACGTCGACGACGTTGGGGAGCGAGGCGCAGGAGGCCATGGGCCACACCTCGCCGATGCGCACGTCGCGGCCCGGGAGCCAGTTCGTCGCGAGGTCCCCCAGGCCGCTCACCACGCCGTCGAGGACGAGGCGCTGCATCTTCGGCAGCCCGCCGGTCTCGACGACCGTGCCGGCGACGGGCCGGCCCGAGGCGTCGCGGTCGAAGGAGACGACGTAGGCCACGGTCGACTCGCGGGCGCCCAGGAACTTCCACACTGCGTCCTTGAGCGGCGGGTACGTGGCGTCGGCCCGCACGACCTCCAGGGTGACCTTCGACCGCAGGCCGCCCTCACGGGGCTCGATCGCGTGTCGGCTCGCGTACTTCACGTCGAACTTCATCCCGGCGTCTTTCGGGTCCACCGAGTCCACCGCGAGCACGAAGCTCGCGTTCGAGACGGTGGTCGTCGTGAACACGTCGCCCGCCTTCACCTCGTGGAGGATCCGGACCGGGTCGCCCGCGGGGGCGGACGTGGGCCAGGAGATCGGGTACGAGTGGGTGGGGTTCAGGTCCGCGAGGAAGAACGAGTACCCCACCCCGAGGCCGCCCAGGGTGAGGACCGCGGCGCCCAGGAGGAGGAGCTTCGACCTCCGGGAAGCCCTCGCGGGCGGCGCCGAGGCGCTCGTACGGCGGCGGGCGGGGGAAGGACGTTCGGAGGGTTCCATGGGGAGCGCGGGAGCGTACCATCGCCCCCGCGATGCCCAAGGCCCCCCGCCTCCAGAAGGTCCGTCCCGGCAGGCGACTCCTCGTGGGCGCGGGCATCGGGCTCCTCTTGGCGGGCGTGCTCGCCCTCTTGCGGGGCACGTCGGCGTTCGAAGGCATCGAGATGCGCCTCCTCGACGTCCGCACGAAGGCCTACGTCGGCTCGCGGGGGCCCGACCCGCGGATCGTCCTGGCGGTCGTGCAGGAGCACGACCTGGAGGCCATCAAGCAGGCGGGCGGCTACGACTGGCCGTGGCCCCTCGACGTCACGGCGCCGGCGTTCGAGTGGATGAAGGAGGCGGGGGCCGCCGCCGTCGTGGTGGACGTGTTCCAGTTCGACCGCGGCCGGATCGCGGAGGAGATGGACGCCACCTCGGCCAACGCCCAGACCATCGCCAAGGTCCACGAGGAGTCGAAGTCCGTGGCGCCGCTGGCCAAGGCCTACGTCGGCTTGCACGTCACGCTGGCGATCGAGACCCTGAACGGCAGCGATCCCATGGGTCCCAACGCCCGGGCGCTGCGTCTGCCGGTGTTCGAGCGCCTGCTGGCGCAGGTCTCGCCCATCGACGTCACGACCGAGTACGTGCGCAAGCACGTCCACCTGCCCGTGGTGCGCCTCCTCGAGAAGGCGGTCTGCGTCGGCTTCGCGAACCAGGACGTGGACGACGACGGGATCCTGCGCCGCGCCATCCCGATCGGTCGCTGGGGCCGGCGCCCGGTGCCGTCGCTGGCTCTCTCCGGCGCCATCGCGGCGGGGATCGCGGTCGACGGGGCAGGCGACCGGATCCGCGTAGGCGACGCGGAGACGCGGATCGCGCGCGACGGCACGTTCCTCGTCGCGTTTCGGGGACAAGAGGACACCTACCCGAAGGTGCGCCCCTCGGACATGGTGCTCGCGGGCTCGGAGCTCGAGGGGTGGATCGCGGGAGGAAGGAAGGGGCCCCTGCCGTCGGTCGGCAGCGCGAAGCCCGAGGCCGTCCGCGGCAAGATCGTGGTCTGGGGCGTGAATCCGCCCGGCGTCAAGGACGTGGTCTCCGTCCCCATCTCCGAGAGGTTCCCGGGTCCCGAGTTCCAGGCGACGGTCCTCGACAACCTGCTCCACGGGGACGGACGGGTCCCGGTCGGCCGCGGGATCGACGTCGCCGTGCTCGCCCTCGTCGCGGCGCTCTGCGGCGTCCTGTCGTCCCTGCGTCTGCCCCGGGGAGTCGGCTTCGTCGCGGTCCTCGCCGTCGCGGCCGCCTTCGTGCTCGCGGCGTATCGGCTGTTCGCCGGCGGCACCTCGATCGACCTCTTCACGCCGGTGGTGGGAGCCTTCGCGGCCTGGGGCGGCGTGACGGGCTACCGGCTCCTCACCGAGGGCAAGCGCAACAAGTGGCTCGAGGGCACGTTCTCGCAGTACCTGTCGCCGGCGGTGATCGAGTCGCTGAAGGCCGATCCGACGAAGCTCAAGCTCGGGGGACAGGAGCGGGAGATCTCGGTCCTCTTCAGCGACGTCAAGGGATTCACGTCGATCTCGGAGCGACTCGAGCCCGACCAGCTCGTCAGCCTCCTCAACGACTATCTCACGCGTCAGTCCGAGCCGGTCCTCGCCGAGGACGGCGTGATCGACAAGTTCATCGGCGACGCGCTGATGGCGTTCTTCGGTGACCCGGTGCCCATCCCGGACCATGCCCTGCGCGCCTGCCGGGCCGCGGTCCGGTCCATCGCCGCCGTCGAGGAGAGCCTCCCCCTCGCGAAGTCGCTCGGCATCGACGTCCTGAGCAACCGGATCGGAATCGCCAGCGGCCCCGCCACCATGGGGAACATGGGGAGCGCCAAGCGCTTCAGCTACACGGCCATGGGCGACACGGTGAACCTCGCCAGCCGCCTCGAGGCGGCGAACAAGGCATTCGGGAGCCGAATCCTGCTCGGACCCAAGACCTACGCGCAGGCGAAGGCGCACATCGTCGCCAAGCCGATCGCGCGCCTCCAAGTCGTCGGCAAGACCGAGCCGGTCGAGGTCTTCGAGCTCGTGGGCCTCGTCAAGGAGGCGTCTGAGGACCTCGTCCGGCACGCTGAGGCGTTCGCCCGGGCCCACGCCGCGGTGCGCGCCGACGACCTCGAGGCCGCGGAGGCCGCGCTCACCGAGGCCGAGCGTCTGCGCCCCATGGACGGTCCCTGCGCCTGGTTGCGGGTGCTCGTGGCCGAGCTTCGGGCCGGGCGCCACCCCCGGCCCTGGTCGGGAGTCCTGATCCTCGACTCGAAGTAGGGTGGGGGGCGGCGCCGGAGGAGGACCCTTGTCCGGGCGGAACGGGGGGGTACCCTTGGGCGCTGGAAGGCCCCCCCGGGGCCCCTCCCGAGGAGGTGGTTCGCCATGAGGATGCGATCGTTCGGACTCTGGCTGGCGCTCTGCGCCGCCGGCGTCGTCTACGCCGAGGTGAAGCCGGGCGACGTGCGCTCCGCTCAGCCGAAGGACGGCGCCACCCTGCGCGCCGTGGCCAAGCCCTTCGGCGAGATCACCGGCAAGCTGCCCTACGGCACGCGGGTGACCGTCGTGACCGTCGAGGGCGCGTTCGCCCAAGTCCGCACGGACGACGGAAAGACCGGATGGGTGCGCTCGAGCGAGGTGGTCCAGCCCAGCGCGCTCACGGGCGGCGGGGCCACCGGGCCCATCGACACGCGCAGCGCCGAAGTCGCGGCCGCCGGCCGCCAGTTCGACGCCGGGATCGAGGGCGGCCATCGCGCGTCCTCCGCCGAGCTCCAGGCGGCGTACGCCCAGGTGGACGCGCTCACGGCGAAGTCCTACAAGCCCGGCGCGGCCGAGATCCAGGCGTTCATCGTCGAGGGCGGCCTCGGGGGAGGGCGCTGACCATGCGCGCAGCAAGCTTCCTCACTCCCGTCCTCGGCGCAACGCTCCTCCTCGGCGCCTGCCGCCTCGGGGACGTGACCGGCAACGTGGCCCGCAACGCCGTCGGCGGCCGGGGCGCAGCCGGCGACGTGATCGCGGCCGCCGTCACGGGCGTCACCGACACGTACGAGCAGATGAACGTGAAGTTCTCGCCCGAGCAGGAGTACTACCTCGGGCGCGGGGTGGCGGCCCATGCCATCGCGACCTACGGGCTCGATCCCGACGAAGGGACCCAGGCCTACGTCCGCAAGATCGGCGCGGCGCTCGTCGAGGCCGCCCCCCGCATCCGCAGCACGTACGGCGGCTATCACTTCGCGGTGCTGAACAGCCCCACCCCGAACGGCATCTCAGGCCCCGGCGGCTACGTCCTGATCACCCGGGGCGCCCTCGACCTCGCGCGGAGCGAGGACGAGGTGGCCGCGGTCCTCGCCCACGAGATCGCCCACGTCTCGCTCCAGCACGGCGAGGCCGTGATCCGGGCGGGCAACATCTGGAAGTCGGAGTTCGCCGGGCTGGGTCGCATGGTGGGCGCCGCGGGCGGCGGCGGCAAGCGCGAGGCGCAGATGGCGACGATCTTCGCCGACGTCACCACGGGCTTCACCCGCCAGCTCGCCGACCAGGGCTACGGCTCCGATCTGGAGTACAAGGCCGACCTCGAGGGGACCTACATCCTCTACGACGCCGGCTACGACGCGGCGTCGATCAAGCGCTACCTAGAGGCTCGGCCCGACCGTCCGACGACGGCCTGGCAGGCGCACCCCGAGAGCTCGGACCGCGCGCAGCACCTGAACGAGGCGGCGGCCCGGTGGGGCGGTGCGTTCGACGGCGGGGTGGGGGAGGCCAAGCGCTTGGCCCGCTTCCGCCGCTCGCTGCCGGGCAAGTAGCCCCGTCGTGACCGGGAATCGGGGGGCGGCGGGGGCCGGCCCCCCCGCGCCCCCCAACTCCCAGGTGCGGGCCGCCCGGTCCACCCACGCCCGATCAGAGCGCGATCGTCTCTCCTTGGATCAGGACGCGGATGCGCGGGTCGTTCAGCGCTCGCAGCTCGGCGATCACCTCGCCCGCGTCCTCGGGCTTGATGTGCGTGACGAGGACCGGCACGTTCGCCTTGAGCTTCTTCAGCTCGAGGCCGAGCAGGCGGGGCGTCATGTGGAGGCTCGCCTTCGCCAGCCACTCGTAGCGGGTGGGGAACGAGCACTCGATGAGGACGCCGGCGAGGTCCTTCGTGTCGTTCGCGAAGGCCCAGAGCGCGTCGGTCGAGTACGTGTCGCCGCAGATCACGAGGCTCTTGCCTCCCTTGCGGATCCGGTAGGCCTGGCTGGGCACGGCGTGGACGAGCGCGCAGCTCGAGACCTGGAAGTCGAGGATCGGGGCGGTGTCGCCCGGGTCGAGGGGGATGAACTGGACGAGCGGGATGCTCTCGCGGACGGCCTCGGTGAAGTCGGGCCAGATCCGGTCGTTGAACAGGTGCTGCCGCACGGTCTCGAGGGTGTAGCTGCTGCCGTAGAGCCGGCAGCGGACGGCGTCGCCCCCGAACCGGTTCGCGAGGAACAGCGGGAGCGTCCACACGTGGTCGAGGTGCCCGTGGGTGAGGAGGACGTCCTGCACCCGGCGCTGGGCATGGAAGTCGAGCGTCGTGGTCAGGGCCCCCGCGTCGACCGCGAGGACGTCGTCGATCAGATAGCAGGAGAGCTGCGCCTCCGGGGCGCTCCCTCCCGCACAGCCGAGCACGCGAAGGCGCATGGGGCGGAAGCCTACGGTGCGGGACGGCGCGCCGCCACAAGCACGTTGCGGCGGGGACCCCTCGGGAGGATCCCGATGTGGAGAGGGCGCCGCCGGGGTAGGCTCGGCCCCCTCCGGAGGTGGACGTGCTCGCGAGCGGGATCCTCGATTTCGGGTGGTTGATCGGGCTCGGGGTCGGCATCGCCGGCCTCGTGATCGGGCAGGGCATCCTCCGGGCGCTCGTGCGCCTCAGGGTCCCGTGGTGGGCCAGCGTGGCGGGGGGGCTGCTCGCCATGGGGCCCGCCGCCGGGCTCCTCGTGGGTGCGTGGCTCGCCGTGGGGTCCACCGACGCGGTCGCCTTCGCGTCGGGCGACGCCCACGTTGCCGCCCGCGTCGGTTGGAGCCTCGTTCTCTTCTTCTCCGCCACGACCGCCTACGGCGTCGTCCGCGCCTTGCTGAGCTCGCGCCTCGCCCAGGAGGAGCTCCGGATCCGCATCCCGGCCCTCATCTTCGACGCGGGCCGCCTCCTGCTGTGGCTCGCGATGATCTTCGTGGTCGTCGTGACCGTCTGGCACGGCGAGCAGGTCGTGATGCAGGTTCTCGCCGTGGCGAGCGTGGGCACGATCGTGATCGGCCTCGCCCTCCAGGAGACGCTCAAGAACTTCATCGCCGGCATGGCCATCGTCGTCGAGGGCACGTACGCGATCGGGGACTGGATCTTCCTGGGGGAGGACGAGGGCGAGGTCGTCTCGATCACCCGCCGGACGACGAAGATCCGGAACCGCGCGGGGGACGTCGTCACGGTCCCCAACAGCCTCGTCACCGCGGGCAAGGTGCGCAACGAGTCGCGCCCGACGGCGCTGCACGCCGAGTTCATCCTGGTGTCGGCCGCCTACGACGCGCACCCGAACCACGTCCGCGACGTGATCCGTGAGGCGGTGCTCGAGGTGCCAAAGGTGCTGCGCGAGCCGCCGCCCGTGATCCGCCTCGCCCGGTTCGGGGACTCGGGCGTCGACTACGAGGCGAAGGTCTGGATCACGGACATCGCCGCGGCGCCCGACATCCGCTCCGACGCGCGCGTCCAGGTCTGGTACCACTTCCGGCGCGCCGGGATCGAGATCCCCTTCCCCGTGCGG
>JAYTCP010000403.1:0-13239 GCA_043736435.1 Planctomycetia bacterium
CCCGCGGCCTCGACCTTGGCGCGGGCGCCCGCGCTGGCGGCGTCGGCCTTGATCGTCAGCGTCTTGGTGAGCGCGCCGTCGCCGAGGAGCTTCCAGATCGTCGCCGTCTTGGGGACGAGGAGGGCCCCGCGGAGCGCCTCGAGGTCGATCGTCGAGCCGGCGGGGAACGCCGCCTCGAGGTCGCCCACGTTCACGCCCTCGAACCGGACCTTGAACGGGTGGTTGCTGAACCCCTTCTTGGGGAGGCGACGGTAGAGCGGCATCTGGCCGCCCTCGAACCGGAGCCGGAAGCGCGTGCCGCCGCGGCGACCCTGGCCCTTCTCGCCTCGGGTCGAGGTCTTGCCCATGCCGGAGCCCCAGCCGCGGCCCACGCGCTTGCGCTGGGTCCGGGGGACCTTGATCTCGTGGACGTCCTTCAGATTCATCGGAGGGTGACTCCTCGCATCTTGGCCACGTGGTCGCGCGTGCGCAGCTTCATGAGGCCGTCGAGGGTGGCCTTGACGAGGTTCACCGCGTTCGTGGAGCCGTACGCCTTCGTGAGCACGTCCTTCACGCCCGCGGCCTCGAGGATCGCGCGCGGGCCCTTGCCGGCGATGACGCCCGTGCCCGGCGCGGCCGGCATGATCTTCACCCGGGAGGCGCGGTAGACGCCCATCACCTGGTGCGGGACGGTCGTGCCCGTCAGCGGGACGCGGACGAGCCGCTTCTTGGCGTCCGCGACACCCTTCTCGACGGCCGGGGGCACCTCGTTCGCCTTGCCGAACCCGAGGCCCACGACGCCGTCGTGGGTCCCGAGGACGATCAGGGCCGAGAAGCTGAACCGCCGTCCGCCCTTCATGACCTTCGCGGAACGGTTGACCTTGACGACCGTCTCCGTGAGGGACAGGGCATCCGGGCTGACGTAGTCGATCTCGCGGCGCATCCGGTCTCCTTCGCTGGCTTAGAGCTGAACGCCGGCGGCGCGGAGCGCGTCCGCCACCGCCTTGACGCGGCCGTGGTACTTGTGCGGGCCGCGGTCGAAGCAGGCGGCCTTCATCCCGAGCGCGAGCATCTTGCGCCCGAGGTCGTCCCCCACGGCCTTCGCGGCGGCGACGTTGCCGCCCTTGGCCAGCTCGAGGGACTTGGTCGACGTGGAGCAGAGCGTGCGCCCCGCCTCGTCGTCGACGAGCTGTAACCAGACGTGCCGCTCGGAGCGGTGGACGGTGACGCGCGGCCTCTCGGCCGTGCCGCGGACGCGGCGACGGGTGCGATGGGTGCGGGTCAGGCGGCGCTTGGCCAGGAGCTTCTGAAGTCGCACGGCTTACTTCTCCCCGCCCACGAAGGACTTGCCGGCCTTGAGGACGACGACCTCGCCGACGTAGCGGACGCCCTTGCCCTTGTAGGGCTCCGGCGGGCGCGAGCTGCGCAGCTCGGCCGCGAACTGGCCGAGCACCTGCTTGTCGAAGCCCTTGAGCACCACCAGGGTCGGCGTCGGCACCTCGACCGTGATGCCCTTCGGGATCTCGCGGACGACCGGGTTGCAGAACCCGACCTGGAGCGACAGGGACTTCCCCGCCAGCTTGGCCTGGTAGGACACCCCGACCAGCTCGAGGCGCTTCTCGAAGCCGGTGGAGACGCCCTCGATCATGCCCTTGACGAGCGACCGGCAGAGGCCGTGGAAGGCGCGGTCCTGGGGCTCCTCGCCGGCGCGCGCAAGGACGACCTTGCCGCCGTCCACCTTGGCCGTGATGCCGGCCTCGAGGCGCTTCGAGAGCTCGCCCTTGGGGCCCTTGACCTTGACCAGCGGGCCGTCCACCGTGACGGTGACGCCCGCGGGGATCGTGACCGGGATCTTGCCGATGCGCGACATGGGCGGCTCCTACCAGATCTCGCAGAGGACTTCGCCGCCCACGCCGGCGGCGCGGGCCTCGCGATCGGAGAACACGCCACGGCTCGTGGAGAGCACGGCGATCCCCAGGCCGTTGAGGACCTTGGGGATCCTCGCGACCCCGCGGTAGTCCCGCCGGCCCGGGCGGCTGATGCGCCCGATCGACGAGATGACCGGGTTGCCGTCGCCGTCGTACTTGAGGTAGATCCGCAGGCGGGGACGCCCGTCGGCGCCCTCGGTCTTGCGGATGTCCTCGACGTAGCCCTCGCGGCGGAGGACCTCGGCGACGGAGTGGACGAACCGCGACGCATTCACGTCGACGGTCGTCGCGCGCACGCGGATCGCGTTGCGGACGCGCGTGAGCATGTCGGAGATGGGATCGGTCATGGACATGAGCGGCCCCTTACCACGACGCCTTGCGGACGCCGGGGATCAGTCCCTGGAGCGCCATCGTGCGGAAGCAGATCCGGCAGATGCCGAACTTGCGATAGACCGCGCGACGACGCGAGCAGAACTGGCAACGGTTGTAGCGACGGGTCGAGAACTTTTGCACCCGCCGCTGCTTGACGATCAGACTGGTCCTAGCCACGGACGGAGACCTCCTCGCGCTCGAACGGGAAACCGAACTCCTCGAGCAACGCCCGGCCGCCCTCGTCGGATCCGCCGGACATGGTGATGGCGATGTTCAGGCCCATGGCCCCGGCCTCGAGCTTCTCGAGGTCGATCTCGGGGAAGACCGTCTGCTCGGCGAGGCCCATGTTGTAGGAGCCGCGCCCGTCGAGCTTCCGCGGCAGGCCGCGGAAGTCGCGGATGCGCGGGATGACCACCGAGATCAGGCGGTCGAGGAACTCGTACGCGCGGGCGCCCCGGAGGGTCACCTTCGCGCCGATGGGCATCCCCTCCCGGACCTTCCAGCTCGCCACGCTCTGCTTGGCGAGGGTGACGACGGCCTTCTGGCCGGCGAGCAGGGACAGGCTCGCGACCGCGCTGTCGATGACCTTCTTGTTCTCGACCGCGGCGCCCACGCCCATCGAGAGGGTGATCTTGGACAGCCGGGGGAGGGCGAGGTCGTTGGCGATCTTGAGCCGCTCCTTCAGGCGCGGCACGACCTCGGTGCGGTAGCGCTCGAGGAGCCGGGGGGGCTTCTTCGCGGTGCCCTTCTGAACGGTGTCGGGGGTGGCCATGGGCTTAGCCCTCCGCCTTGGCGCGCTTGTCGCCGCGTGCCTTGGTCGAGGTGTCGAGGACCGTGCCGCTCTTGCGCGCGACGCGAACCTTCTTGCCGCCCTCGACCCGGGATCCGACGCGCGTCGGCTTGTCGGTGGACGGGTCGACGATCATGAGCTTGGAGAGGTGGACGGACGCCTCGCGACGGACCCGGCCACCCTGGGGGTTCTTCGGGCCCTTGCGGAGGTGCTTGTGGATGAAGTTGACGCCCTCGACCACGGCCCGGTCGGCGCCCGGGAGGACCCGGAGCACGCGGCCGCGCTTGCCGGCGTCGGCCCCGGCACGCACGAGGACCTCGTCACCCTTGCGGATGCGCGCCATCAGACGACCTCCGGGGCGAGCGAGACGATCTTCATGTAGCCCTTCTGCCGCAGCTCGCGGGCGACGGCGCCGAAGATGCGGGTGCCCTTCGGGTTGCGCTCGTCGTCCACCAGCACGATCGCGTTGCTGTCGAAGCGGACGTAGCTTCCGTCGGCGCGCCGCCGGTTGTTGCGGGTGCGGACGACCACCCCGCGCACGACCGAGCCGGCCTTGATCTCCGACGACGGGAGCGACTTCTTCACGGAGGCGACGACGATGTCGCCGATCTCGGCGTAGCGGCTGTTGCCGCGGCCGAGGACCTTGATGGCGCACACGAGCTTCGCGCCCGTGTTGTCCGCCACGTCCAGCCAGGTGCGCATCTGGATCATGAGGCCACCTCGGGGGCGGCTGCGTCGGCATCCTTGGGAGCCGGGCTCTTCGGAGCCGGAGCGGGCGCCGCCGCCTTGCCGGGCAGGGACGCAAGCTCCTCCTCGCCGCGGACGGCCACCACGCGGGCGGCCGACACGATGCGGACGAGGGCCCAGTTCTTCGTCTTGCTGAGCCGGCGGGCGAACGCGATCTCGACGGTGTCGCCGAGCTTCGCCTTCCGACCCTCGTCGTGGGCCTTGTAGCTCACGTACCGGGTCACGTACTTGCCGTACACCGGGTGCTTCACCTTTCGGCTGGTGCGGACGGTGATGGTCTTCATCATCTTGTCCGAGATCACCATGCCGATCACCATGCGCCGGGGAGCGCGGCTGCGCGCCTCGGCCGTCGTCCTGGGGGTCGTCGTCGCCATCGTCGTCACTCCTTCCCGCTGCCGGCGGGCTCGCGGGACAGACCAAGCTCGCGTTCGCGCAGGATGCCCAGGATGCGGGCGACGTCGCGCTTGGCGCGGCTCACGAACCCGCGGTCGGGCTTCTCCTCGTTGTGGGCGCGGAACCGGCGGTCGAACATCTCCTGTCGGAGGCGCTTGACCTCCTCGCGGAGGTCGCTCGACGCGCGGCGACGGATCTCCGGGGCCTTCATCAGGCATGCCTCCGACGCACGAGCCGCGTCCTGACGGGCAGCTTGTGGGCCACGTGGTTGAACGTCTTGCGCGCCACGTCCTCCGTGACGCCTCCGAGCTCGAACATGACGGTCCCGGGGTGGACCACCGCGCACCAGTAGTCGGGCTCGCCCTTGCCGGTGCCCATTCGGGTCTCCTCGGGGGTCGAGGTGACGCTCTTGTGCGGGAAGATCCGGATGTAGAGGCGGCCGTCCGGGGCGCCGCGCACGGCCTGCACGCGGCAGGCCTCGATCACGTTGGCCCTGATCCACCCTGGCGAGAGGGACTGGAGGCCCCACTCGCCGAAGGAGACGTGGTTGCCCCGCTGCGCCACGCCGCGGATCTTGCCGCGCTGCGACTTGCGGAACTTGACCCGCTTGGGCATCGTCGCCATGTCAGACAGCCTCCTGGCGGACCGGCTCGGCGGCCGGGATCGTCCCGGTGTAGATCCAGCACTTGACCCCGATCGTCCCGTAGGTCGTCTTCGCGGTCGCGGTGCCGTACTCGATGTTCGCCCGGAGCGTCGAGAGGGGGATCGAGCCCCGGATCTGCTTCTCGGTGCGGGCGATCTCGGCGCCGCCCAGGCGGCCGGCCACGACGAGCTTGATGCCCTTCGCGCCGCGCTCCATGGTCTGCTGGATCGCGCGCTTCATCGTGCGGCGGAACGAGGCCCGCTTCTCGAGCTGCTCGGCCACGCCCTCGGCGACCAGGGTCGCGTTGAGCTCGGGCTTGCCGATCTCGAGGATGTCGAGGCCGACCTTGCGCTTGAGGCGGCCCTCGAGCTTCGTCTTGAGCTCCTCGGCCTTCACGCCCTTGCGGCCGATCAGGATGCCGGGCTTCGCCGTGTGGACGATGATCCGCAGGGCGTCCGCCTTGCGCTCGATCTCGATCTTCGGGATGCCGGCGCCCTTGAACTCGTCCTTGACGTAGTCGCGGATCTCCTTGTCCTCCTTGAGGAGGCGCGCGAAGTCCTTCTTCGGGGCGTACCACCGGGAGGACCAGTCGAGGTAGATCCCCGTGCGGTAGCCGATCGGATGGGTCTTCTGTCCCACGGGCTACTCCTTCGACTCGCCGGCCTTTTGGGCCGCGACCGGGGCGGAGGCCTGCTTGGCCGCCGCCTGCTTCGTCTTGGGCTTCGTCTTGCGCGCGCCCTCGGCGGGCTCGGGGCCCTCGGCGAGGGTCACGTGGATGTGGCAGGTGCGCTTGCGGATCGGGAAGGCCCGGCCCATGGCGCGCGGCATGAAGCGCTTCCGACCGCCGAGCAGCGGGCCGCCGTCGACCCGGGCCTCGGACACGACCAGCCGGGCGAGCTTGACCTCGAGGTCGTTGGACGCGTTCGCCAGGGCGGACTTGATGACCTTGCGGATCATCGGGGCCGAGCGACGGTCCTGCCACTCGAGGATCGAGAGCGCCTCGTTGACGGGCTTGCCCCGCACCAGGTCGATCACGGGACGCGCCTTGTAGGGCGACATCCGGGCGTGGTTGTGGTGTGCGGAGAAGGTCTTGGCGGGGGGCAGCGACCCGGTCTTCGCGGAGGATGCGGATGCCTTGGCGGCCATGTCGTGCTCCTACTTCTTCGCCGTGGCCGGGGCCGTCTCGACCTCGGTCTTGCGGGTCGAGTGGGCGCGGAACAGGCGCGTGGGCGCGAACTCGCCGAGCTTGTGCCCGACCATGTCCTCGGTCACGTAGACCTTCATGAACTTGTTGCCGTTGTGGACCATGAACGTCAGCCCGACGAACTCGGGGACGATGTCGCACCGGCGGGACCAGGTCTTGATGGGGTCGCGACGGTTGCTCCCCATCCGCTCGACGCGGGCCCAGATGTTCGGATCGACGTAGGGGCCCTTCTTGAGGCTGCGGCCCATGGGCTACCTCCCGACCTGCGGGCCGCGCTTGCGGCCACGGACGATGAAACGATCGCTGACCTTGCGGGGACGACGCGTGTTGCCCCCCTTGCTGAGCTGGCCCCACTTCGAGACCGGGTGACGGCCGCCGGCGCGACGACCCTCGCCGCCGCCCATGGGGTGGGAGACGGGGTTCATCGCGGAGCCGCGCACCTCGGGGCGACGCCCCAGGTGGCGCTTGCGACCTGCCGTGCCCAGGACGACGAGGTTCGCGTCGACGTTGCCGACCTGGCCGACCGTCGCGCGGCAGTCGAGGTGGACGCGCCGCATCTCGGTGGACGGCAGCGTGAGGAGCGCGTACTCGCCCTCGCGGGCCGTCAGGATGGCCCCGGCGCCGGCGCTGCGGACCGCCTGCGCGCCACGGCCGGGCTTCAGCTCGACGGCGTGGATCGTCAGGCCGACCGGGATGTTGCGGAGCGGCAGGCAGTTGCCCGGCTTCGCCTCGGCGCCGGGCCCGTTGCGGACCTCGAGGCCGACCTCGACGCCCAGGGGGGCGAGGACGTAGCACTTCTCGCCGTCCGCGTACTGGAGCAGGGCGAGGCGGGCATTGCGGTTGGGGTCGTACTCGATCGCGGTGACCTTCGCCGGAACCCCGTCCTTCGCGCGCTTCCAGTCGACGATGCGGTAGCGCTTCTTCGCGCCGCCGCCGATGTGACGCATGGTCACGCGGCCGTGGTTGTTGCGGCCGCCGGACTTGCGCATGGGCTCGAGGAGGCGCTTCTCGGGCGCCTTGCCGGGCGTCAGGTCGTCGTTCTGGAGGAACGTGATCTGGCGCGTTCCGTTGGTCGTGGGTCGTACGCGGCGGATGGGCATCTTCGGGTTCCGGTTCGGCGGATTCGGCGGATTCGGCGGATTCGGCGGTGCGGCGGTGCCGGGGCAAGCCCGGCGCTGCGAGATCGGGTCGCTCGCGGGGAACCGGGGGAGGCCCGATCGGCGCGAGGCGGGGGCTTCGGGGGGACGTCAGTAGACGTCGATGGACTGGCCGGCCTTCAGGGTGACCACGGCGCGCTTCCACGTCGGGGTCTTCATCTCGCTCCAGCCGACCCGGCGAGGCTTGCCCTTGCGGAGGTCCGTGCGCACGGCATCGACCTTCACCTTGAACAGCTCCTCGACGGCGAGGCGGACCTGGATCTTGTTGGCGTCGGGGTGCACCGCGAACGTGTACGCGTTCCGGCGCTCGGACACGCGCAGGGTCTTCTCCGTGACCACGGGCCGGAGGATCACCGTCCTGGCATCTAGGGCGCTCATCGGGAGGCTCCGGCGTCGAGGCGGGCGACGATGGCGTCGTAGGCGCCCTCGGCGAGGAGGAGACGGGTGCAGGCGGCCACGTCGCGGGCGTTCAGCTCGGCGGCGGGGAGGACCCGGGACCCGGGCAGGTTGCGCGACGAGAGGAGCAGGTTGCCGTCCGCCTTGCCGGCCGTCACGAGCAGGGGCGCGTGCCCCGCGTCGGCGGCCTCGAGCAGCTTGCGGTAGGCCTTCGTGGAGGGCTTGTCGAACGCGATGCCCGAGACCACCGTGACCTCGCAGTCGGCCATCTTGCGCGACAGCGCGACCGCGAGGGCCTTGCGGAGCGCCTTGCGGGGCATCGCGTAGCCCCAGTCCTTCGGGTGCGGGCCGAAGGCCGTGCCGCCGCCGCGGAAGTGCGGGGCCTTGCCGTCGCCCTGACGCGCGTTGCCCGTGTGCTTCTGCTTGTGCATCTTCTTCGTCGAGCCGCTGACGAAGTGACGCTCCCGGGTCTGGACGGTGCCCTGACGCCGGTTGGCCTCGTACATGATCACCGCGTCGCGCAGGACGACGGGGTGCAGGCCGCGATTCGTCTCGCGCGCGTCCTTCTGGAGGAGGCGCGAGGGGTCGAGCTCTGCGGTCCCCTTCGAGCCCTTCGCTGCGTCGAGCGTCGGGACGGACGTCGTGCTGCTCGTGCTGGTCGTGCCCTTCACCATGGTCACACCTTGATCCGGATGTCGACGCCGGCGGGCAGGTTCAGCTTGCTGATGGCGTCGATCGTCTTCGCGGTCGGCTCGGAGATGAACAGGATCCGCTTGTGCGTGCGGATCTCGAACTGCTCGCGCGACTTCTTGTCGATGTGCGGCGAGCGGAGGACCGTGTAGCGCTCGATGCGCGTCGGCAGCGGGATCGGACCCGCCACGCGCGCGCCCGTGCGCTTCGCCGTGTCCACGATGTCCGCAGCGGACTTGTCCACGACCTCGTGGTCGTAGGCTTCCATGCGGATCTTGATGTTCTGAGCGGGCGTCGTCATGGGATGGGCCGTCAGCCTCGCGGGGTCCTACTCCCCGTCTTGGCCTCGAGGGTCTGTCTCGGGGGATCCCGGGACACTCGACGAGGGAACGAAGGGGGAAGGGCCAAGGGTAGGGGGATCGCGTGCGGTGTCAATTCGGGGAGAGGGTGCCGACCGGCGTGCGCGGCGGCGTTGCGCGACGCACCGCTCCGTCGAGTCCGCGGGGCAGGCTTCCCGCCCCCCCTTGCCCCCCCCACCCATCGCCCCGAGGATCGCCGACCTCCGACTCCGGAGCCCGCGTGGGCACGGGAATGTCCTTGCTGACTACAACGACAGAGATCGGGCGACGTCGGCGGGGACCGGTTCGTACCCCGAAGGCTCCATCGAGTAGCCGGCCCGACCCTGGCTGAGGGAGCGGACGGCCGTGGCGTAGCCGAACATGGCCGAGAGCGGGGCGCGCCCCGTGACGATCCGCATCGGGCCCGAGGACTCGCTCGTCTCGATGAGCACCCGGCGGCGGTTCAGGTCGGCGAGCACCTCCCCGGTGAACTCGTCCGGCGTCTGGACCTCGATGCGCATGGCCGGCTCGAGCAGGACGGGTCCCGCGATCTCGAACGCCTTCTCGTACGCCCCGGAAGCCGCGTTCTCGAACCCGACCTCGGAGGGCGGGACCAGCTCGTGGGCGTTGCCACCGAGGAGGGTGACCTTCAGGTCGATGGCCGGCCAGGCGAAGCCTGCCGAGCCCTGGGCGGCCCCCCGGGCGCCGCGCTCGACGGCGGCCGCGCAGGCGGCGTTCACCTGGAGGGCGGAGGCGGCATTCGCGAACGCGACGACGCCGGAGCCCGGGACCGCCTCGACGGCCAGCCTCACCGTGGCCTTATGCAGCTTGCTCGCGATCTGGTGCTCGAACGTCGCCTCTCCCTCGCCGCGGCCGGCCACGGTCTGGCGGTAGGCGACGCGGGGCTTCCCCACGTTGGCAGCCACGCCGAGGTCGCGCGTGAGCCGGTTCGTGAGGACCTCGAGGTGGAGCTCGCCCATCCCCTCGATGAGGGTCTCGCCGGTCTCCGTCGAGACGTGGGTGCGGAACGTCGGGTCCTCGCGCTGGAGGCGCGCGAGGGCCTCCGTGAGCCGGTCCCGGTCGGCATTCGTCTTCGGCTCGATCCGCATCGACATCACGGGCTCGGGGAAGTGCATGGCCTCGAGGACGATCGGCGCCTTGCGGTCGCACAGCGTGTCGCCCGTGGCGGTCTCCTTCAGGCCCACGAGCGCCACGATGTCGCCGGCCGACGCGCTCTCGAGCGGCTGGCGCTCGTTCGCGTGCAAGCGCAGCAGCCGCATCGCGCGCTCGTGCTTGGAGAGGCGCGGATTCCACAGGCCCATCCCCTGCTCGAGCGTGCCCGAGTAGATGCGCACGAACGTCAGGTCGCCGTGCGCGTCGCTCACGATCTTGAACGCCAGGGCGCACAGCGGCTCGTCCGGGTCGGGCGGGCGCCTCTCGTCGCGGTCGAGGCGCTTCGGGTCCTTCCCTACGACGTCCCCGACGTCGAGCGGGCTCGGCAGGTAGTCCACCACCGCGTCGAGCACGGTCTGGACGCCGACGTTCTTGAACGCGGACCCGCACAGCGCCGGGAACAGCTCGGCCTTCAGGCACGCCTGGCGCAGCCCCGCCTTCAGGTCGGCGACGCCGAGCTCATGTCCGGCGAGGAAGCGCTCGCCCGCGCTCTCGCTGTGCTCCACGACGAGGTCGACGAGCTCCTGCCGCCGCAGCTCGGCCTCCTCGCGCTGCTCCTCGGGGACGGGCCCGCGGAGCACGGTCCGGCCCTGGTCGGCGGGGTCGAAGCGGAGCATCTCCATCGTCAGGAGGTCGATCACGCCCGCGAACGTCTCGCCCGAGCCCACGGGCATCGTCACCGGGACGGGGGTGGCGTGGAGTCGCGTGCGGATGCTGTGGAGGCTGCGTTCGAAGTCGGCGCCCGGCCGGTCCATCTTGTTGAGGAAGCAGCACCGGGGGACGTGGTAGCGGCCCGCCTGGCGCCAAACGGTCTCGGACTGCGCCTCGACGCCGTTCACCGCGTCGAAGACCACCACGGCGCCGTCGAGCACGCGCAGGCTGCGCTCGACCTCGGCGGTGAAGTCGACGTGCCCCGGCGTGTCGATCAGGTGGAGCACGTGCTCGTGCCAGCCGATCGTGGTGGCGGCCGCCGTGATCGTGATCCCGCGCTCCTGCTCCTCGCGCAGGTAGTCCATCTTCGCCGTCCCCTGGTGGACCTCCCCCATCGCGTGCTCCTTCCCCGTGTAGAAGAGGATGCGCTCGGAGAGGGTGGTCTTGCCCGCGTCGATGTGGGCGCAGATGCCGAAGTTGCGGACGCGGGCGAGATCGTTCGGTGGCATGGGAGGTCCGGAAGCGGGGGCAAGGGGCCGAGGATACCGGGGGCGGCGGGGGCCGACTCCTTCGCGCGCCGTCGGCAACGGGCCGTCCGCGACGTTCGTCCACCCTCCCCCGCGCCAGAGCCTCCTCGATGCGACAGCGAACCCGACCCCGACCGCTCGAGCGCCCCGGATCGGAGAACGAGGTGGATCGGAGCAGGAGGTAACGAGGGGAAGCTCGGACGCGCGAAAGCCCTCGGGATGCGACCTCGACCAACGCCTACGCCCGTGGGCCGTCCCCGGCGGCCTCCGGCGCGGCGCCGAGGGCGCCCGGGACGCGTCCCCCATGACGGTCCCATGCAACACGAGCGGCCCGACCCCCGTGACGCCGTCAGCCAGCGCCCGAGGATCGAGCCGCGCAAGGGATGAACACACCCATCGACCGTGTCGGGTCGCCGAAGGCGTCTCTACCAGGCGAAGTGTGCAAGAGCCTCAAGGGCCCGCCCCCGCCTGATCCCGTGGGCCGTCCCCAGCGGCCTCCGGCGCGGCGCCGAGGGCGCCCGGGACGCGTCCCCCGTGACGGTCCCATGCAACACGAGCGGCCCGACCCCCGTGACGCCGTCAGCCAGCGCCCGAGCATCGAGCCGCGCAAAGAACGACCGCGCTCGCCGAAGGCGTCTCTACCAGGCGAAGTGCGCAAAAGCCTTGTTGGCCTCAGCCATCTTATGGGTGTTATCCCGCTTCGCCATCGCACCGCCCTCGCGGTTGAAGGCGGCGACGAGCTCGTCGGCGAGCGAGACGTGGAGGGGCTTGCCCTTCTTCTCGCGGGCGGACTCGAGGATCCAGCGGTAGGCGAGCGCGCGCTGGCGCTTGCGCGAGACCTCGACGGGAACCTGGTAGTTGGCGCCGCCGACGCGCTTGCTGCGCACCTCGACCATCGGCTTCACGTTCTCGACGGCGACCTCGAACACCTCGAGGGGGTCCTTGTCGGCGACGCGCTTCTTCATCAGGTCGAAGGCGCCGTAGACGATGCGCTGGGCGAGCGTCCGCTTGCCCTCGCGCATGATGCAGTTGACCAGCTTGCTCACGTTCCCGTTCTTGTAGACGGGGTCGGGCTTCTGGAGGTGCTCGAACGACTCGAAGTACTTGCCGGCCATCGCTTACTTGCCCTTCTTCACGCCGTACTTGGACCGCTGCTGCTTGCGCCCGTCGACGCCGGCCGAGTCCATGGTGCCGCGGATGATGTGGTAGCGGACGCCGGGGAGGTCGCGTACGCGACCGCCGCGGATCAGGACGATGCTGTGTTCCTGCAGGTTGTGGCCTTCGCCCGGGATGTACGCCGTGACCTCGCGCCCGTTGGAGAGGCGGACACGGGCGATCTTGCGGAGCGCGGAGTTCGGCTTCTTCGGGGTCGTCGTCTTGACGACCAGGCAGACGCCGCGCTTCTGCGGGCAGGACTCGAGGACCGGGCTCTTGGACCGGTTCGGGACCTTGCGACGGCCCCTGCGGACGAGCTGGTTGATGGTCGGCATGCGGGATTCCGGACGAGGAAGGGCAAACGTACCTCGGGGCGGCCGGCCGGGGAAGCGATTCCACGGCCGGGGCACCCCGCCCCCCCGCCGGAGGCCGGCGGAGGACGGGAGACACGGGGGGTCTTCGATCAGGAAGCGGGAGCGGCGGCCTCGCCGGAGCCGCCGCCGAGGAGCTCCTTGAGCTCCTTGAGCGCCTCGAGGTCCTCGGGCATCTCGGCGTAGCCGGCGATGGACTCCTCGAGCGGGATGTTCTTGCGGACGCGCGTCTTGACGTACGTCTTGAAGCCCGTGCCCGCCGGGATCAGGTGCCCGAGGATCACGTTCTCCTTGAGGCCGACGAGGTAATCGACCTTGCCAGCCAACGCCGCCTCGGTCAACACCTTCGTGGTCTCCTGGAAGCTCGCCGCCGAGATGAACGACTCGCTCTGCAGCGAGGCCTTCGTGATGCCGAGGAGCAGGGGCTCCGCGCGCGCCGGCTTGCCGCCCGAGTCGATCACCTTCCGGTTCTTCTTGCGGAAGCGGAACTTGTCGACGACGGCGCCCGGCAGCAGGTCGGTGTCGCCCGGGTCCTCCACGCGCACCTTGCGCAGCATCTGCGCGATGATGATCTCGTGGTGCTTGTCGTCGATCGTGACGTTCTGGCTCCGGTAGACGTTCTGCACCTCGCGGAGCAGGTAGGCCTGGAGGGCCTCGACGCCCGAGATGCGCAGGATGTCGTGGGGCACGAGCGGGCCGTCCACGAGCGGGTCGCCCGCGCGGAC
>JAYTCP010000404.1:0-4551 GCA_043736435.1 Planctomycetia bacterium
AGGAGGAGGCCCGTCGGCGGCTGGTCGCCGCCCTCCTCGCGCTCGACGAGCTCTCCCGTTCGGCCCTGCTCCTGCGCTATTACGAGGAGTGCCCCGTCGCCGAGGTGGCGCGCCGCCTGGGCGTCCCCCTCGAGACCGCACGCACGCGCCTGCGCCGGGGCCTCGCCCGGCTCCGCGAGGCGCTCGATCGGGATTCGGGGGGAGACCGTCGCGCGTGGGCCGTGGCACTCCTGCCCTGGGTGGTGCCTCCGTCGCACCCGGCGCAAGTCGGGACCGCGGTCGGCGGGCTCTCCGGGAAGACGCTCGTCGCGGTTGCGGCCCTCGCGCTCCTGGGGCTCGGGGCGGGCGTCTTCCCCTGGACGACGCGCGCGGACGGGCCCGAGGACCGTGCGCCGCACGGGATGGCGACGTCCGCACGACCGGAGCCTCCCCTTGGCGGGACACCGCCCAGCGGTGTCGCCTCGCCCGGACTCGCTCGCTCCCCGGGCGGGGCTCCGGTGCCTGCGGCCGGGAACACCGAGATGCCGTACGCGCAAGGCGTGGTGGTGGACACCGAGGGCCACCTCCTCCCCGACGTCGCCGTGCTGCCGAGAGGCATGTTCGAGCCCTCGCCCGGCCGCAAGCAGGAATTGGACTTCGAGTTCGACGTCGTGCTCGCTTCGCCGCCGGCACGGACGGACGCGCAGGGGAGGTTCCGACTCGAGAAGGCGCTCCCGGAGCAGGTCTCCATCGTGTTCGTGAAGGACGGATTCGCGTACGCGGAGGTGCGCGGCCTCTCCCCGGACGTGACGAAGAACCAAGACCTGCGCGTCACCCTGGGCAAGGGCAGGAGGGCCTCGTGGACGGTGCGGGACACGGCGGGCCGACCGATTGCGCGGGCGCAGTTCAGCGTGTTCCTGGCCCCCGATGCCGCAGGGAACCACATCTTCGGGGGCCACTTCGCCGATGCGGAGGGGCGGTGCGTCCTCGACTGGCTCCCCGACATCGACCGGCCCGTCGCCCGGCTCTCCATCTCCCGAGCCGCCTACGAGGGCGTCGGCCGCTCGAGGGAGGAGATCCAGCTCGAGGAGACCTTCGTCCTGCGTCGGCAGATGCCCGTGGTCGTGGCGCTGGACGCGGACACGGGACGGGCGATCCCGGGAGCCGCGGGCGTCCTGCGTCTCGCGTCGGACGGGATGCTCCTCGCGGCGCTGACGTCGAACGCCTCGGAGCGGGCGAGCTTCGCGGAGGCGCCCGGGGTCCTCGTCCCCCACCCCTGGCCGCCGCACGCAGGGGACCTGAAGCATTCGACGGGTGCCTTCCGTGCGCTCGTCTGGGCGCCCGGCCACGTAACGACCGCGGTCTCGTTCGAGGTCGCACGCGACGCCGAGCCGCCTCGGGTCGAGGTGCGTCTGCCCCTCGGGGACGCGGAGCCCTCGATCGTCGGTCGCGTGGAGCCCGCGGGCGTGCGCACGCTCCACGTCTGCCTTCCCCCGCCGCCGGGCTGGGAACAGCAGGACGTGCGGGCGTCGCGACGGCTCATGCAGGTCTCCGTGGCGGAGGACGGGCGGTTCTCGGTCCTCGGCCTGCCGAAGGGCCGCTATCGGCTGCTGCTCCTCGAGGCCGGGTACGCCCCCTCGTCGACCGACGTCGAAGCGCCGGCGCGTGGCGTGTCGGTCCTGCTCGAGAAGGCGGCCCGACTGCAGGTACGCGTGAGCCGAGAGGACGGGAAGGCGACGGCGGGCACCCTCGTGTCGGTCGGCGTCGAGGGCCAGAGGATGCTCGCAAGGGTCCCGGTCGAAGACGACGGGGTCGCGCGATTCGAGGGGCTGCCCGCCGGACGGGCCCACGTCGCGCTGGGCATCGGATCGGCCGCCCAGGACTGGGGGCGGATCCCGCCGCATCCGGTGGTGTCCCTGGTCGCCGGCGAGTCGCGGGAGACCGAGCTCCGACTGCCGTCCCCGATCCCCGTCACGCTTCTTCTGCGCGACGAGCGCGGGCAGGCAGTCGAGGGCGTCGACGTCCGGGTCGCGGCGCGCGGTGGATGGTCGGGCCAGATCGCCGGCGAGATGGACCGTCTTCTGGCGCTCCAGGCGAAGACGGACTCGGCGGGGCAGGTCACGCTCGACCTGTACGAGGGGGACTACCAGGTGGTGGGCTTCCTCGGGGCGCTCCGGAGAACGTCCGAGATCCGGGTTGTGGCGGGCCAAGCCCCGATCGAGGTCCCGTGGCTCCCCTCGGAAGCCACGATCTTCGGGCGCGTCGTCGAGGCGGGATCCGGGGCACCCATAGCGAAGCGTCCCGTGCATGCGTTCTCCCGGACTCGGAACGCGCTGGACGGGCCGTGGATCGCCGTCACCGATGCCGAGGGGCGCTACGAGCTCGCGGGGCTCCCGAGTCGGGCGCTGGTCGTGAGCTTCCGCGGTGGGGCCAAGGGATTCGATTTCGACCGGGACCCGGAGAGCCCGTGGCCCGACGTAACGTGGGAGGTCACCCTGGCCGCGGGCGCGCGAACCGAGCACGACGTGTCGGTCCCGCGCGTGCGCGGGGAAGGAGCCGAGGAGGCGATCGTGCCCCTCGTGGCGACGATCGTGGAGTCGGGAACGCGCGTCCCGCTCGGGGGCGCGACGGTGGACGTGGAGATCGGCCGCGGAGACCTGTGGATCGAGGGGGGCAGCCTCGAGTCGGACGAGGCAGGCAAGGCGACGGGTCGCGTGCTCGTCGGGGAACGGTACCGACTTCGGGTCTGGCTCGCCCCGAGAGGATCCGGCGTGAGCCACGACATGCGGACCGTGGAGGCGACGCCGTTCCACGGTCACCTCGACGTGGACGTCGCGCTCGACCCGAAGGCGGGGGTCGGCCGCTGACCGAAGGGCGCCGACGCCCGGTGCCGTCCTGCGAGCCGTTCACCATCTCCGTACGGCCCCCTATGGCCCTGCGGCCCATGCCCCCCCCCACGCCCGCCCGGCTAGACTCCGTGGACGATCATGGACATCACGACGACCACAGTCGACGCAACGGGACGGACGAGCGCGATCCCCTCCCGCCCACAACGGCAGCGTGGTGGCGGCGGCGGAGATTGCTTGCGCGGAGCTGAGGGCCAAGTGATCCCGCGATGGCTTTCTTTCGCTTGGCTCACCATGATATGCGTCATGTGTCTGGTCTCCTATGGAGAGGATCGCCCGGCCCTGCCTGTCGAGACAAGTCCGGCGGCGTATCGCTCTTCACTCCAGCAGGAGGTGATCCGGATTCGGAGCTTGCCGAAGCAGGATCAGTTGAAGCGCCTCTTGGCGCTCGGGAACAGCGTCCCTTCCATCATCTACATGTCGGAGGAAGAGAGCTTCATCGGGCTGGCCAAGACCGTCGTGGAGTTGCGCGAGTTCGACTGGGCGGATGGCCTGGATCGCGGACTGCCGGATTCGCGAGAAGGAGCGAAGAAAACGAACCGGATCTACGCAGCGCTATGGGAGAAGCGCGCCGATCCGGAAGCGTTGCGTCTCCTCCGTAGCCTGGCAATGAGACATCCCGAGGAAATCTCCCTGGCCGGCTTTCGCCCTGGGGGAATCGAGTACCTGCTCGCGATACTCGAAAATCCGCTGGCGCCTTCGATGGAGCGAAGACTCGCAGTGCGTGAACTTGGAGTGCATGGGACTAATGCCTCGACTGAGCGGCTGACTGCGTTCGCAGACGACGCTACGCCGGTGGACGATGGCTCTGGGTTCGAGTTTCACGAGGATGAGCAGGACGTTCCCTTGGGGCGATATGTTCAGGAGGCGATCAGATACATCCGGGAACGCGAAGGCGGGAGGTGAGATCCAACCGCGGACGCGCTGCGACGGACGACCTGGCTCCTTCCGACCTTGCAATCGCCGAAGAGGAAGCCACCCCACCGTGACTTTCGAGAGAACGCTGGCGCCGCCAAATTCGATCTTGTTCGTGTGCGACAAGGACACGGGCGAACTCCCAGACCTGGAGAGCATGGGGCTCCGCCTCGTCAACGTGTCGAACTCGTGCGTGGTTGTCGGCACATTCGCAGAGCCGGATGGCCCCACCTCGATTGTCTTTTCAGATTCACCCGTGGAATCTGCCGCTTTGCGTGGCATGAAGGAAGTCTTCGATGGTCCGGTTGAAGCCCCCGCGAACGTACTGCACCTATGTGTCGTACCACTTGACGCCATCGCGACTTTGCGGGTGGGTGCTACTCTGGCGCGCGTCCGGATCTGGGCAAACGACGGTTTCCAGCCGGACCGGCTTGTAATCGTCGTAACCTCTGCCTCCACATCGGCCTCGGGAGAGAGTTGCGGCGGCAGCGGGGCGAACTCTCCTGCCGCATGCCCGAACGAGGAAGTCGATGAGTGACGCGAGACGAGAGGAGTGCATTGCCGCGCTGCGGGCGCAGATCACTTCGGCATTCGCGGCAGTGCCGATGCCTTCCTCAGGGGAGATCGTGTCTCATGCGTGTCTTGAGTGCGAAGAACTTCAGCGGGCGTACAACGGCAGACGATGGGACGACGTGCCGGCCGCTCAACGAGCTTTCGGCGTGTCGAGCGCACTTGCCCTCTTCGCGCAACC
>JAYTCP010000405.1:0-2852 GCA_043736435.1 Planctomycetia bacterium
ATCGAGCCCGATGGGTCGGGGGCGCATCCACCTCGCGTCGGGCTCGAGCGCGGCGCGTTCGACGATTTCTTCACACGCTCCGAGCCTTTGGCGGGAGCCCGAGGGGCCGGCAGGAGGGGTGCCGACGTGCGCCAAACCCCGGGGCGGCCCCCGGGCGCCGATGCCCGTCGATGGGGATTCACGCGGTCCGTCTCCGCCCCTCACGCCCGCTTCACGGGACCGAGGGAAGGTTCCTCCACCGACCCCAATCCCTTGGAGATCCGCATGCGCACCTTCTCGAGACGTACTCCTCTCCTCGCCCTCGCCCTCGCGGGCGCCGCCGTCGGCACCGCGATCGCGGGCGGCGCCGTCCTGGTCACCGGGCCGTCGAGCTCGCAGTCGCCGTTCCTGGTTCCCTCCACGCTCGGCGTCAAGGTCACCTCGATCCTTTGCGTCGGCGACTCCGTGAACGCCAAGCCCGACGGCACGCCCTACCGCATGGTCGGCATCCCCGACGGCCTCGGCGCCTTCGAGGACGGCGACGACGACTGCGGTCGCGACACGTTCACCGTGCTCATGAACCACGAGCTGCGCGACACGGTCGGCGTCGTGCGCGCCCACGGCGCGAAGGGCGCGTTCGTCTCGAAGTGGACCATCGACAAGCGCACCCTGCGCGTGCTCCGCGGCGCGGACCTGATCGAGCGCGTCTGGGTCCCCACCCCGACCGGCTGGGACGCCTCCACGCCGATCGCGCTCAACCGGCTCTGCTCCGCCGACCTGCCCGAGCCGGGCACGTTCTACGACCGCCGGTCGAAGAGGGGCTACATGGGACGCCTGTTCCTGAACGGCGAGGAGTCCGGCATCGAGGGCTCGGGCTTCGCGCACGCGATGACGGGCGACAGCTATCGGCTGCCCTGGCTCGGTAGGTTCTCCTGGGAGAACTCGCTCGCCAACCCGGACACGGGCCGCAAGACCGTGGTGATCGGCACGGACGACGGCACCGGCGGGCAGGTCTACGTCTACGTCGGCACGAAGCAGAAGACGGGCAACCCCGTCGAGAAGGCCGGCCTGACGAACGGCGTGCTCTTCGGGATCAAGGTCCCGGGCTTCCCCGCCGAGATCCCCGCGACGGGCATCCCGGACGGCACCGCCTTCACGGCGCACGCGTTCGGCGACGTCTCGACGTGGACGGGCGCGACGCTGGAGGCGCAGAGCGTGGCGAACCTCGTCACGAGCTTCCAGCGGCCCGAGGACGGCGCGTGGGACCCCGAGAACCCGGACGACTTCTACTTCGTCACGACCGCGAGCTTCACCGGCGCGAGCCGCCTGTGGCGCCTGCGCTTCGTCGACCCGACCGATCCGGTGGCCGGAGGCCGCCTCGACCTGCTGATCGACGGCTCGGACCCGGCGGGCGGTCCCAAGATGATGGACAACCTGTGCGTCTCGCAGGACGGCCAGATCCTCATCCAGGAGGATCCGGGCAACCAGCCTGCGTACCTCGCCAAGGTCTGGCGCTACGACCTCGGCACGGGCGTGCTGGTCGAGGTCGCGGCCCACGATCCGGCGCGGTTCACCCCGGGCATGCCCGGCTTCCTCACGGGCGACGAGGAGTCGTCGGGCATCATCGACGTCTCCGACATCCTCGGCGACGGCACGTTCCTCTGCGTGACCCAGGCGCACTACGCGATCGGGGACGCGGAGCTGGTCGAGAACGGCCAGCTCATGCTCCTCACGGTGCCCGAGTCGAAGCGCGGTCACGGCCGCGGCCACGGCCGGCGGGATCGCGACGACCGCGACGACGACCGCGACGATCGGCACGATCGCGACTGACGCGCGTCGGTAGCGCCCGTCGGCAGGACGGCACGGGGGGCGGCGCGAGCCGCCCCCCGTCTTCGTATCGCGCGGCGCGCGGGTCGGCCCCTCGCGCTCCCTCCCTTCCCCGTCGGGCCCTACGGGGGCCCGAAAGCCCTCCCTCCCTGGCCCGTCCGCGGCCGCGTCCGCGTAAGATCCCCGGATGGCCCAGCCGACGCCGCAGGAGCTGCTCCGACGCCTTCCGCCGGTGAACACCGTGATCGAGGGGCTCTCCGCGGCCGACCGTGCCTACGCGCCGGACGCGGAGTGGGTCGAGGAGATCCGGCGCGCGCTCTCCGAGCTCCGCGCCCAGGTGCTGGCGGGCGAGATCGGACCCGTGGGCCTCGAGCGCGCCTCGGTCGCGTCGAGCGTGATCGCCGCGACGCGCAAGCGGATCGCCCGGCGCCGCGATCCGGGGCTCGTCCGCGTGGTGAACGCGACGGGCGTCGTCCTGCACACGAACCTCGGGCGCGCGGCCCTGCCGCCCGCGGCGCTCGCGGCGCTCGCGGCGCACGGCGTCGGCTACCAGCTCCTCGCGGCCGACCGCGAGACCGGCGAGCGCGCGCCGCGCGAGCGGCACATCGACGGGCTCCTGCGACGGCTGACGGGCTGCGACGCCGCCACGACCGTGAACAACAACGCGGCGGCCACGATGATCGTGCTGGCCGCCATGGCGGCTGGGAAGGAGGTCGTCGTCTCGCGCGGGCAGCTCGTCGAGATCGGCGGCGCGTACCGCATCCCCGACGTGATGGCGATGTCGGGGGCCATGTTGAGGGAGGTGGGGACGACGAACCGCACGCACCTGCGCGACTACGAGAAGGCGATCGGCCCGGGCACCGGCCTGCTCATGCGGATCCACACGAGCAACTACCGCGTCGTGGGGTTCCAGGGCGAGGTCCCCCTCGACGACCTGGTGGCGCTCGGGAAGGCCCACGGCATCCCGGTCGCGGACGACCTCGGCAGCGGGGCGCTCGTCTCGCTGCAGGGCCACGGGCTGCCCGGCGACGAGCCCCTCGTCTCGG
>JAYTCP010000406.1:0-3445 GCA_043736435.1 Planctomycetia bacterium
GGGGGTTCCTCCGCGCTCAGGACGCGTACGGCGAAGGGAGCGGAGAGAAGGAGGCCCGCGAGGACGAACCCCAGGCCGATGTGCGCTCGCGACATGGAATGCTCCCGTGGTGTCGGCCCGACGATGCGGGCGGGGACCCTGCCGACACCTTCGATGCGGGCCCGGGACGGCCGGTTTCGCGGAAACCGGGTGTGCCCACGGCCCGAGCCCGGTCCCATGCTCCCCCCGTCGGGCCTCCTCGGCTCGAAAGCCCGAGATCCACGCCCGGACCGCCGTCGCCCGCCTACCGCGATCCCGGCGGGTGGTTGGTCACGACCGAGTACATGGGCCCACGGGCCACCACGTGGAGCTTGGCAGCGCCGAAGCGGCTCGAGATCTCGCGCGTCCGCGAGGCGTCGTCGACCTCCTTCGTGCGAACGAAGAGCCAGCGGCGTTCGGGCGAGGCGAGCCAGGCGGTGAGGTCGTCGAGCGGGCGGAAGCTCTCGGGCGCGATCTCGGCGGGATCCTTCACGGCGAGCCGGGCCTCGTAGCCGAAGAAGCGGACGGTCTGCCGCGCGTAGAAGGGCGTCACGGCCCAGGCGCCGTTCTTGTGGAGGGCGACGCCGATCTCCTCGCCGGGCGCGCGGGCCGCGTTCATCGAGAGGACCAGGCTGCGCTGGGCGTCGACCTCGAACGGCACGGCCGCGGCCCCCGCCGCGACCACGAGGGTCGCGGCGATCGTGAGCAGGGGCGCGCGTCCCCCCGGGGCGGCGAGGATGCCGGTGCGCGGCCGCCACAGCGCGAGGACGGCCAAGGAGGCTCCCGCGGCGAGTGCGGCCAGGGTCGCGGGAGGCGCGCCGCCCTGCGAGACGAGGAACACGACGACGGCCGCGACGACGGCGAGCCCGAGCCCGACGGCCGAGGCCGCGCACTGGCGACGCCACAGGCGGGCGTCCGGGTCGTCCGCGGGGGCGTCCGCGCGTGGGCTGCCCGCGGCGACGAGCACCGCGATCCACGGGAGCGCCTGAAGCCCGTACGTGGGCAGGCGGCTGCGGGAGAACGTGAAGAAGACCGGCGCTGCGAGCGCCATGCCCACGAGCGCGGCCGTCGTGCCGCGCGCGAGGTCCTTCCGGCGCGCGAGCGCGCGCGTGCCGCCGAAGATGCCGCCGATCCACGGCGCGCTGCCGAGGACCACGGGCACCCAGACGAGCCACGCGGGGTTGTCGTGGAACTCGGCGCTCGAGGCCACGGCCCCGACGACGCGCTTGCGGAGGTAGAGGTCGAGGAGGCCGGGGATGCGCTGGTCCGCGAGGAGGTACCACGGCAGCGCGATCGCCGCGAGGAGCAGCAGCCCCCGGGGGTCCACGAACGGGCGCAGCGGTCGCGCCGAGCGGCGCACCGCCACGGCCACGACGGCGCCGACGAGGGGCGTCACGAAGACGGCGGGGCCCTTCACGAGCATCCCGACGCCCAGGGCCGCATGGAGCGCCAGCACCGTGCGCAGCCCGGGCCTCCCGTCGGCGCGGATCCCCGCGAGGACCGCCGCGCCCGCGGCCGTGGTCGTGAGCACCAGCCAGGGGTCCGTCGAGACGGTGTAGGAAAGGACCAGGAAGGCGGGCAGCGTCGCCGCCACGAGCACGCCCGCGCGCCCGAGCCCGCGCGGGTCGGGGTCGTCGGGCGTGGCGAGCCGTCGCACGACGCCGCCGACCACGAGCAGCGTCAGGGCCGCCGCGAGGAGGCCGGGAAGCCGCGCCGCGACGTCGTTCACGCCCGCGACCGCGTACGCCGCCGCGATGGCCCAGTACGTGAACGGCGGCTTCTCGAGGTGCGGCGCGCCGTTCAGCGTCGGCACGACGAGGTCGCCGCTCTCGTACATCTCGCGGGCGATCTCGGCGTAGCGGGTCTCGGTGCTCGTCGTGAGCCCGATCCGGCTTCCCGCCACGAGCAGCCCCGCAGCCAGCAGGGCGAAGGTCAGCCAGGCGATTCCGGGCTCTTTGGCCAGTGCGGCCCGACGGGGGATCGGCGGTCGCAGGGGCGGCGTCACGGCGCACGACGATACCCGCGGGCGCGGCCCGCCCGATGGACTGCGGGGCCGGCCCCGCCGGTAGGATTCCCCGGCATGGCCGTCGAGCAGCTCACGTCCCCGTCCGCCGCGCAGGCGCGCCCCGGCCGTTGGCTGCTCTGGCTCGCCGCGCTCGTCGCTCTCGTGGCGGCCCTCTCGCCGCGCGACCTGTGGGCCCCCGACGAGCCGCGCTACGGCCTGGTCGCGCGCACGATGGCCGACACGGGCGAGGTCCTGGTCCCGCGGCTGAACGGCCAGGTCTACGCCGAGAAGCCTCCGCTCCTCTTCTGGTCCATGGCGGGTGTCGCGAAGGTCGTGGGATCGCTCCCCGCGCCGCTCGCCCGGCTGCCGGCGGCGCTCCTGGCGGTCGTGGCGGTCTTCTCCGTCGCGCGGCTCGCCCGCCGGTGGTTCGGCGACCCGGATCTCGGCGACACCGCGGGGATCCTCTACGCCACGACGGGGCTGATCCTGTGGAACTCCTCCCGCGCGGCCCTCGACCTCCCGATGACGGCGTTCTCGCTCCTCGCCCTCGAGGCCGCCACCGTCGTCGTCGCGAAGGCGTCCACGAAGGCGGCGGTCCTGGGAGGGCTCGCCCTGGGGCTCGGGTTCCTCACGAAGGGGCCCCACGTCGTGCTCCTGCCCGTGTGCGCCGTCGTGGGGGGGTGCCTCGCCGTGCGTCGCGCCCGTCGGCTCCTCGACTGGAGATGGCTGCTCTTCTTCGGCGGGATGGCAGCCGTGTTCGCCGCGTGGCTCGTCCCGGCGCTCGCGCAGGCGGGCGACGAGACCATCGCCGCCGGCGAGACGTTCCGCGAGCGGCTCCTCGGCCAGCTCTCTCGGCGCCTGGCCGGGGAGAACGAACCGCATGCGCACGGGCCCTTCCATCTGCCGCCGCTGCTGCTCGCGTTCGGCCTGCCCTGGACCCTCGCGTGGCTGCCCGCGCTCCCGCGCGCGCTCCGCCTCCGCGCCGCTCCCGAGGAGGAGCGGTTCGGCCTCGGCGCGACCCTCGGCGGCCTCCTCGGCACGCTGGTGCTGCTGTCGATCCCCACGTCGAAGCGCGAGCTCTACCTGATCCCGACGCTTGCGCCCGCGGCGATCCTCGCCGCGTGGGGCCTCCATCGCCTCCACGGAGGCTGGTACCGGGTGCACCTGCCAAGGCTCTTCGCCGCATTGGGCTTCCTCGGGGCCGCCGCCGCGGTCGCCGTGCCGTTCGCGCGGCTCGCGATCTCGCCGTCGAGCGAGGCCGTCGCCGCGGCCCTCGGCGTGATCTCGTCGCCGCGCGTCGTGTCGGCGCTCGGCGGCGTCGCGGTGCTGTCGCTGGGGGCCGGCCTGCTCTGCTCGCGGGCGCGCGGCCGGCCGATGGAGGCCGCTCGCGCCGTCGCCACCGCGCTCGGCGCCGGGTGGATC
>JAYTCP010000407.1:0-4956 GCA_043736435.1 Planctomycetia bacterium
CCCCACGCGGCTCGCCCCCTCGGCGATGCCCACCACGCGGAACCGGCCGGGGGCGGGGTCCTCGGGGTCGACCAGGCGGCCGAACGTCGAGCCGAGCCCCATCTTCCGCGCCCGCGCCACGGCGCGGTGGATCACGACCTCCTCGGTGCCGGGCTCGGGGAAGCGCCCCTCGACGACGCGGTTGCCCACGGCCGCGTAGAAACGCTCCTGTTCCGCCCGGTCGAGCGCGATGATCATCGTGTAGAACTCGCCGACGATCGCCGGCGTGCGCATCCAGAGGGTCTTCGCGGGGACGTGGCGGTCGAGGCCGGGGTCGGCCTCGAGCAGCGCGGTCAGCTCCGGGTCGAACATGCTCTTCCGCATGGGCGTCACGGCGGTGAACGACCGCATGGGCCGGAGCGCCGTCTCGGCCGTCGCCTCGAAGCCCGAGAGCGGCGTCACCACGGTCAGCACCAGCGCCGTCACGAGCGCCTGCACGACGATCGCGGGGAGGATCCGCCGCGGGTTGCGCAGCAGCCAGTGACGTGCCGCCAGGGGGCGGACCGGTCGCGTCACGCCTCGGCCTTGTGGAGCTCGAAGAAGAACCGGTGGTCCTCGATGGCGACGGCGGCGCGCGGGCTGCCCTCGGCGACCGGGGCTCCCGGCGTCTCGGCCGCCGCGGGCCCGACCGGCGCGTCCGCGAGCTCGGTCGCCCACCAGGGCGGGACGTCCATCCCCGTCATGAGGGCCTCCTCGGAGAGCCAGGCCGCGTGCCGCTCGATCGCGGCGACGAGCGCCGCGTCGGGGCTCCACCAGCGCATGCGCACCCGATCGGTGACGGCGAACTCGCGCGCCTTCCGGTGCTGCTGGATCGCGCGCAGCACCTCCCGCGCGAGCCCCTCGGCCCGGAGCTCGGGCGTCACGGAGGTGTCGAGGCGCACGAGCATCCCGCGGTCGTACTCGGACGCACTGCCCGCGACGTCCTCCGTGACGAAGCGCACGTCGCCCGCGAGGAGCATCGCGGGACCGGACGAGGTGGGGACCGGTGTCCCCGCCTCGGGCGCGGTGCGCAGCGCGTCCGCGAGCCGCGCGACCCCGCCGGAATCGAGTGCCGCGAGCGCGGCCTCCGCGGGCGCGGTCAACGCGCCGAGGCGGCGCGCGGCCGCCTTCTTGTCGAGGGAGGCCCGCAGGCGCGCGCTCCTCTCGAAGCCGTCCACGACGTCGAAGCGCTTCACGTTCAGCTCGTCGCGGCCCACCTCGGCATACTCGACGAGGAACGCGCGCACGGCCGGGTCGGGGTGGCCCACGGTGACGCTCGGGAGCGGCTGACGCACCTTCACGCCGCCCTTGTTGCGTGCCGCGTGGCCCAGCGAGACGGCGGAGCGCAGGGCGTCCATCCGCTCCTCGAGCTCGGCGTCGCGGTTCGTCAGCTCGGGCACGGGCCACGCCGCGAGGTGGACGCTTCCCTCGGCCCCCGCCGCCCCCGGAAGAAGCGCGCGGTGGATCGCGTCGGGCAGGAAGGGCGAGAACGGCGCGAGCAGCCGGCACACCACGAGCAGGGCGCGCTGGAGCGTGCGGTACGCGTCGCTCTTGTCGTCGCCCAGGGCGCCCTTCCAGAACCGGCGGCGGTTGCGGCGCACGTACCAGTTCGAGAGGTCCTCGACGACGAAGTCGGCCAGCCGCTTGCCGGCCTTGCTGAGCTCGTAGCCTTTTAGATCGGCGGTCACCTCGCCGACGAGGCGCTCGAGCCGGGAGAGCAGCCAGCGGTCGGACACGTCCTTCGGGCGCCAGCCGGCCTCCGGCTCGCGCCCCTCGAAGCCGTCCACGTTCGCGTACATCGCGAAGAACTGGTAGGTGCTCGCGAGCGTGCCGAACACGCGGTTGCGCACCTCGACGAGGTCCTTCTCGTCGAAGCGCATGGGCTGCCAGAGGGGCCGGGACGTGAGGAGGTGCCAGCGGACGACGTCGGCCCCGTGGGCCGCGAGGATGCCCATGGGCTCCACGACGTTGCCCTTCGACTTCGACATCTTCTTGCCCTTGGCGTCGAGGATGTGGTCGTTGGACACCACGGCGCGGTAGGCGGGCTTGTCGGCATACATCGTCGAGACCGCGAGCAGCGTGTAGAACCACCCGCGGGTCTGGTCGACGGCCTCCGCGATGAAGTCGGCGGGGACCTCGCGCTCGACGCGGTCGCGGTTCTCGAAGGGAAAGTGCCACTGGGCGAACGGCATGGCGCCCGAGTCGAACCAGCAGTCGGCCACCTCGGGCGTGCGGCGCATCGTGCCGGCGCAGCCCTTCCCGCCGCACGCCCACGTGGGACGGTCCACGTAGGGCCGGTGGAGGTCGAGCTCGCCTTCGAGCCCGCCGGCGAGCTTTCTGAGCTCGGCCACCGATCCCACGGCCTGCTGCGCGGCGCACCCGTCGCACACCCAGATGGGCAGCGGCGTGCCCCAGTAGCGGTCGCGCGACAGCGCCCAGTCGACGTTGTTCTCGAGCCACTGGCCGAAGCGGCCCGTGCCCGTCGACTCGGGGAACCACGTCACGGCGGCGTTCAGCTCGAGCATGCGGTCGCGGAACTGCGTCGTCTTGAGGTACCACGACTCGCGCGCGTAGTAGAGGAGCGGCGTCTCGCAGCGCCAGCAGTGCGGGTAGCTGTGGACCACGGTCTCCTGGCGCAGGAGCGCGCCGTCGGACTTCAGCTGCTTCAAGACGTCCTTGTCGGCGTCCTTGACGAACTTGCCGGCGACGAGGGCCGCACGCGGGCCCGCCGTGAACCGTCCAGCCGCGTCCACGGGGTGGAGGACCGGGAGCGCGTCGCGACGGCCGACGGACGCGTCGTCCTCGCCGTACGCCGGCGCCATGTGGACGATGCCCGTGCCGTCCTCCGTCGTGACGAACGTCGCCGGGCGCACGGTGAATGCGTTCGGGGCCGCGGGCACGTCGTAGAGGTCGAGGAGTCGGCGGTAGCGCCGGCCGACGAGCGCCTTGCCCTTCACCTTCTCGAGCACCTCGACAGTCCCGGGCTTCGCCTTGAGCGCGGGCACCCGCGGCTCGGCGAGCCACAGGACCTCGTCCTTCCCGTCGCCCTCGGTCACGCGCACGCGCACGTAGTCGACGTCGGGGTGGACCGCGAGGGCCACGTTGCTCGGCAGCGTCCAGGGCGTCGTCGTCCACACGAGGAAGGCCTCGGGCAGCTCGGCTCCGGCGGCGTCGAGAGCCCGGAAGCGCACGAAGACGCTCGGGTCCTGGACGTCCTTGAAGCCCTGGCCCACCTCGTGCGACGAGAGCGGCGTCCCGCAGCGCGGGCAGTACGGCAGGACCTTGTGGCCCTTGTAGAGCAGCCCGCGACCGTGGAGGTCGGCGAGGATGGCCCACAGGCTCTCGACGTACTCGTTCGAGCAGGTCATGTAGGCCTGCTTCATGTCCACCCAGTAGCCGATCCGCCGGGTCATCGCCTCCCAGTCGGTCAGGTACTGGAACACCGACTCGCGGCAGACGCGGTTGAACTCGGCGATGCCGAGCCGCTCGATGGCGTCCTTGCCCTCGAGGCCGAGCTTCTTCTCGGCCGCGATCTCGACGGGCAGGCCGTGGGTGTCCCAGCCGGCCTTGCGCTCGACGAGGAAGCCCTGCATCGTCTTCCAGCGGCAGGCGAAGTCCTTGATGCTCCGCGAGATGACGTGGTGCACGCCCGGCTTGCCGTTCGCCGTGGGCGGGCCCTCGTAGAACACGAAGGGCTTCGCCTCGCGGCGGGCCAGAAGGCTCGCCTCGAAGGTCTTCTCCCGGTCCCAGAGGTCGAGAGCTTCCTTCTCGACCTCCAGCATCCGGTCCGGTCGCAGGTCGTCGCGGAATCGCATGGTGCCGGAGGATACCCCCCCGTGCCGGGCGCCCCGAGGCCGGGACGGGGGCGCCCCCCGCCGTCCGGCGCACGCCCGGCCGGTCGGCCCCCGGCGCCCCCCCACATCCCCGGACCACGTCCGGCTACAGCATCCAGGTGATGGACAGCGCCAGGTACGGCGCCGGATCGGCCTCGAAGTTGGCGACGCGGTTCCCGTCCCGGTCCTCGACGCGGAGCTCGTGGTAGACGTCCGCCCCGACCTCGAGCCCGAGGGTCCACCTCTTGCGGATCGTCCACTCGACGTCCACGCCGAGCTGGACGCGCGTGTCGTACAGGAAGCCCTCTTGCACACGGTCGTCGGACGAGAGGCGCCACGCGCGGGCGTCGTAGCGGGCGGCGATGCCGAGGCTCAGCGACGGCGAGAACGTGTACCCGACCCGGAGGCCCGAGCCCTTCACGCTGAACCGCACGGCACCCTCGGGACCCGTGGGGTCGCCTCCGTCGAAGGACGCGATCGGGATCAGGTAGGTGCTGCCGTCGAGGTTCGTGCCCGCGAGCGCGCCGAGGCGCACGCCCAGCCCACTCGCCACGCGGACGCGCACCGTGCCCAGGCCCCCGAACGAGAGCGTGTCCGAGAACGGCACGCCCGACACGATCGCGCTCTGGGCGAAGACGCCGAGCGTCATCGACCAGCGGGCGTTCATCTTCCACTCGATGCCCGGGCCCGCGCGCAGGAGGTACGCCTCCTCGAGGAGCCGACCCGTCCCGGCGACCACGCGGTCGACGTCGCTGAAGTCGTACGCGTCCACCTCGGCCTGCGCGCCCCACTTCCACGTGATCCGGGACGAGGTCGGGATCGTCCCCTCCATCTCCACGAGGCCCCGCCACAGGGACATCGTGCCGCGGCCACCGTCGAGGTCGGCGGGGAAGAACCGCGTGGCGGCGGTCGTCAGCCGGGTCGTTGAGGGCTCGAGGACGGGGACCCTGTCGGGCATCGCAGCGACGGCGCGGGGCGGGGACTCCTCGAGCCCGTCGAGCACGTGGGAGGGCCGCAGCGCCACGGGTCGGACCGTCGGGTCGGGGGAGGTAGGGGGCGGCGGGGGCGGCGGGGGCGGCGGGGGCGGGGGGGGCGGGGGGGGCGG
>JAYTCP010000408.1:0-2089 GCA_043736435.1 Planctomycetia bacterium
CGGAGGAGCTCAAGATCTCCGCGGACGGAAAGCTCCTCGGTCGTGAGGAAGCTGACGAAGAGGAGGGGGGCGAGGGGGAGGAGAGCGCCGTCGCGTCGGCGGACGTGCCCGCGCCGGTGAAGGCCGCGGCCGAGGCCCTGATCGGCAAGGCGACGGCGATGAAGTTCGAGAAGGAGACGAAGGACGGCGTGACCGTGTTCGAGGTCGGCTACGAGACGAAGAGCGGCAAGGCATCGGCGACGTTCAGCGCGGCGGGCGACGTGCTCGCCCAGGAGGAGACCTCGACGGCGGCGGCGCTGCCCGAGGCCGTCCGCAAGCAGCTCGAAGCCGCGCACCCGGGCGCGACCATCGGCTCGGTGGAGTCCGTGAGGCGCGCGTACTTCGAGGTGAAGGTGACTGTCGGCGGGGCCACCCGCAAGATCGTGGTGGATGCCGCGGGGCGGATCCACGGCCCCCACAAGGCCGAGAAGTAGGCCGCGGGCCGACGCGCAAGGGCGCCGGGCCGGGGGACGATGTCTCCCGCGCCCGGCGTACGCTCTACGCCATGAAGGTGCTCGTCGTCGAGGACTCGCAGAGCCTGCGCAAGAGCCTCGAGGTCGGCCTCCGCCACGCGGGTTTCACCGTGGACTCCGCCGCCGACGGCGCGACGGGGCTTGCGCGCGCGCCCGGAGCGCCCCGTTCACGGGATCAGGGGCTCGCGCACCGGCGATCGGCAGATACGTCCGCTGGTCGCGCGTAGGCGGATGCCGGTCGCCCGCTCAGTCTGCGTCCGGACGCTTCTCGGCATCGACACGCGGCGGGTCTCCGGGGGTCGTGGGCCCCAACTCCCGCGGGTGTCGCACGAGCGCGGAGCAGAGGAGTGCCCATGCGCTTCCGAGCATCCATCCTGCGAGGACGTCGCTCGGGTAGTGCACGCCCATCAAGACCCGGGTCGTGCCGATCAGGATCGTCAGGAGCACGCCCGCAAGGAGGACGAACCGTCGTGCGGCCGGCGTGGGGGCCTCCCTTGCGAGCAACGCGCCCATCGTGATGTAGACGGCTGCCGAGAGGGCCGCATGGCCGCTGGGGAAGCTGCCGCTCGCCACGTGCGCGAGCGGCGGCACGACGGTCGGGCGCGCGCGGTCGAAGAGCCACTTCATCGAGGCGACCAGGAGGAACGCGCCCACCGTCGAGAGGAAGATCCTCCGTGTCGCGGCCCGTCGCCCCGCGAGGATCAGGTAGGACAGCACCAGCGCGAAGCCGAGGACGAGGACCGTCGGCCCGCCGAGCGCGGTCAGGTCGAGCACCGCGTGCTCGAACCAGGAGGGTCCGACCAGGTGCGCGGGATCCGCCGGGCGTCGCAGCGCGCGGAGGACCCTCTCGTCGAAGGCCTGGGTCTCCCCCTCGAGCATCTCGCTTCCCAACCGGAAGAAGACGAAGCCGCAGGACGCGCCACCGAGGAGCACCCACAGCATCCACGCATCGATGCGCGGAACGGCCCGCAGGCGGTTGAAGAGACTCATGCGGCAGGGTAACTCCCCCGCCGAGTATCCCAGTCCAGGGCCGTTCCGGGGCCCTCGAGCGCCTGCGCTCCGGTGGGGTGCCGAGAGTCATTTTCTCTTCGGCGGGCCGCCGGGAGCGAGGGTCCTCTCTCGCGGCGATCGGCTCCTGTACTTCTGGTTCCCGTGGTCAACGATCTGGCTGGGGCGCCAGAACAACCTTCCGGTTCGCGCCGCACATGGGCACCACACCCCGCGAGGTTTCTCACCTCGCGGCCTCTCGGCACGGAGAGCGAGAGGTGGAGCGGCCCGGGGAATCCGCGGCGGCCGGCGTCGAGCCAGAGGCCTCGACGAGGGGCTCGGGAATCCCTCCGGGCCGCCGTCGTAGCTCCCGACGCCATCGGGCCTCCATCACCGTGCGCAGGGGCCGCTCCGGGTCCCTTTCCCCCCGCCGTCCCCCACCCCCACCGGTTCGTCGGAAAAGTGGCTCCCCATTGTGGGCCTTGCGCGAAACACTCTCTGCACCGGTCGGCGACCGGCTGCAGCCGCGATTGGTGAGCCTCAGCTTGGGAAGCAGGCGACTCACCTTCGGGACCTTCGTGGTAGCAACG
>JAYTCP010000409.1:0-5205 GCA_043736435.1 Planctomycetia bacterium
GCGGGACGCGCGGCCCTCGATGGGACAACGTGGGCCGCGGCGGCCCATTTCCACGGGCCCGTCACGGGTTCCCGCGAGCGTCCCACGGCGCAACACCGCCGCGGCGCGACGTCGCCGCCGGGTGATGCACTCACCGGGCCCTGGGGCCCGGGCGGCGGCGGCGCGGGATCTAGGCGGCTCGTGAAGCGCTCCGCCGCCCCCCCCGGACCCGCACCGGTCAGGGCACGGTCACCATGTTGGTCTCGAACGAGACCTGGCCGTTGCGCGCCATCATCCGGCCGTTCGCCGTCGCGCCGGTCCTCATCGTGATGCTGGTGAGCGCGAGGATGGTCCCCTCGAACTCGACCCCCGTTTCGAGGATCGCGGAGCTTCCCACCTGCCAGATGACGTTGCAGGGACGCACACCTTGGAGGATGACCTTGCGACCCGACGCGACGGTCAGCGAGGACACCATCTGGAAGACGAAGACGTCGTCGGGGCCGCCGACGAGGACGAGGTCCGCGCGCTCGATCGACAGGAAGGAGGACGAGGTGTAGACGCCCGTCGTGAGGACTTCGCCGCCGATGTCGCCGATCCGGGTCGCCGTGCTCGGCAGCGCCGCCGCGGCGTTGTAGGCCGTGACCAGGTCGTTCTGGGCCTGGACCGCCACGGCGTCCGCGACGTGTGAGACCCCGCTGACGACCGGAGCCCCCGTGACCGCGGTACCGGGGCTCAACCCGAGGTCACCGTCCAGTGTCGTCGTGCCGGTGTTCGTGATCGTGGTGCCCGCCAGCACCGCGTAGGTCGTCGTCGTGAGGAAGTCGATCGGGGGCACGCACAGACCCGGGGTGGGCAGCGGGGGACAGTTCACGCCCGTCGTTCGGAAGCTCCACGCGAACGGGACCAGGGGGCGCCCACAGAGGTCCTGAACCCCTGCCCCGACCACGACGTCGTACAGGGTGCATGGAAGAAGATCGGCCAGAGGGTCGAATTGAACCTGCAGCCCCGGTTGCGAGAAGAAGATCGTGCCCGACACGGGCGGGCCACCCCGCTCGACGACCACGAACGTCTGTCCGTTGACGGTGGACTCCACGACCGGCGCGCTGAACGTGACCACGATGTCCGAATCGAGCGGGACGTCGATGGACGCATCCACGGGGCCGACGAACTGGACGACGAGCGGCACCGGACAGGAGTCGGTCGGGAAGGAGTCGCCCCCGCAACCGCACGAGGGGAGGCAGGGGAGGACGGCGAGCGCGGCGAGCCACAGGTACTTCAGGTGCATGCGCTTCCTCCTTCGGCGTGGAGGGCGGGGCAGAGCCCCCCCCTAGATTATTAGACACCGGATTCCCAAGCGACGGATACCCCCCCGGTCCAGCGACTCCGCAGCATTGGTCGCAAGTCGTTGCCAGTGGTCACGTTGTGCTCGATTCCGCGTCTGGTCAGCTTCCGGTGGGCCCTTGGCCCTGTCGGCGGGGGCCCGCGGGCCCGGTCTTGCCGCCCGTTCGCGCCCTACGGACACGGAGGCCCCCGGGAGCCCTCGGCCCCGTGGCGTCGTCGGTCCCGGCCGGCCGCCCCGCGCGCGCCTACGGGGAGGCCCCTCGGCACCCCACCCCCAGGCGGATCCCCGCCGCGATCAGGGCAACCAGGTGGAGCAGAGTCGTGCGCGTCCGCAGCTCGGGCTTGTGGTCGCGGTCGTAGAACGCCTGGACGAGGTTGGCGGCCAACATCCCGAGCAGGGTCAGCGTCACCATGGCCACGGGATGGTGCCGGAACACGGGGTCGTGCTGCCAGCGGTTCGAGATCTGGTTGAAGCCCTCGTTCTCGATCGCCCAGCGGCGGTGCCCGATCTTGACCACCGCACCCGTGGGCAGGCGCGCCTTCTCGATCGTGCCGACCCGGAGCCACTCGTGGGTGTCTCCTCCTCCTGGCCCGTCCGCTGACGCCGTACGATCGTCTTCTCGATCCTGCGCACGACTCGAACGGGGACGCCCTCGCCTTCGCCCAAGGTGAGGTCCTCGAAGTCCCAGGTCCGCTCCGAACCCGTCTCCCCCGGCCGCACGCAGCCATCGACCTGGTCGCACAGCTCCCGCACCTCCCGCGTCAGGTGGCGCTCCTCGCGCTCGAGCACGGCGATGACGTCCTTGCCAAGGGCCAGCACCGCACGAATGAAGGGAGCCTGGCCGTAAAGCCCGTCCGCCACCACGACGTCGAAGCAGCGGGGGAGGTAGCGGTGGATCCGTTCGACGAGCCGCTTGGCCGCGGCGACCTCGTCCTCGCCGGCCCGCTGGGGCTCGATGTCGAGCCAGTGCTCGGCGTTCTTCCCGACGAGAAACCCTCCGACGTAGCGATGGTAGTACTGCGTCTTCTTCGCCCCGCCGCCCGCGTCGATCTGGCGCTCCAGGCACCCCGTGCAGCACCGTCGATCGCTCGACGTCGACTCGTGCCCGTCCACCACCAAGGCCATCAGGCCGTGCGTGGGAGTCGGAAGCGCCTTCGACGCCTTCAGGCGCGTGTAGGAGTCCCGCAAGAGCACGCGGATCCGCTCGGGATCCACACCCGACACCACCCGGCCCAGGGTGTCCGCACTCGGCAGCCGCTGCCCCAGCCGTCGTGACCAGAAAGGGCTCGATCGTGAGTGGGCAAGCCCGTTGAGGCTCCCGAACTGACCCACGAACATCAGGAACAACGCCTCGAGCACGGCGCACGTGAGGATCTGGGGACGTTCGCGGTCATCCCCGATCGCCCCAAGACGTTCCCGCAGCTTCATCCGTCGCTCGCAGGAGGCAAGAAGTCGACGGAGGATCGCCTACCCCCTCTTGCGCATCTTCATCGGGCGCCGATTCCCTCGCGCTCCTCGCCGGAGCTTTACAACGTCGCGCCCTTGGCGGGCCCAAGCGCCCCCTGCGAGGACGAATCGGGCGGTGCGGGCGAGGATCGCACGCATGTGGGGCCCTCGAGGAGGCCGCGGGCCGCACGGCCCTCGTGGGGACAACGTAGGACGCGGCGGCTGCGTCGCGAGATCGAGGCGCGATCGCGATAAGGAGTCGCCCCATCGCCGATCTGCCCCGACCCGCACGGTCAGGGGACGGTCACCAGGTTGGTGTCGAACGAGACCTGGCCATTCCGCGCCAGCATCCTGCCATTCGCCGTCGCGCCGGTCTTCATCGAGATGCTGGTCAGGGCGAGGATGCTTCCCTCGAACTGGACGCCCGTCTCGAGGGTTGCGGAACTGCCCACCTGCCAGATGACGTTGCAGGGACGCACGCCCTGCAGGATGATCTTGCGGCCCGACGCGACGGTGAGCGAGGACACCATCTGGAACACGAACATGTCGTCGGGTCCGCCGAGGAGAACGAGGTCCGCGCGCTGGATCGATAGGGAGGAGGACGAGGTGTAGACGCCCGTCGTGAGGATCTGGCCGCCGATGTCGCCCACGCGGGTCGCGGTGCTCGGCAGCGCCGCTGCGGCGTTGTACGCCGTGACCAGATCGTTCTGGGCCTGGACCGCCTGGGCGTCCGCGATGTGCGAGACCCCGTTGACGATCGGTGCCCCCGTGACGGAGCTCCCGGGGCTCAAGCCGAGATCACCGTCGAGCGTCGTCGGGCCGGTGTTCGTGATCGTGGTACCCGCCAGAACCGCGTACGTCGTCGTCGTGAGGAAGTCGATCGGGGGAACGCACGCACCCGGGGCGGGCGGAGGGACACAATTCACGCCCGTCGTCGTGAAGCTCCAACCGAACGCCGCCAGCGGCTGCGCGCAGAGATCCTGGATCGCTCCCGCGACCACGACGTCGTACAGGGTGCACGGTAGGAGGTCGGCCAGAGGGTCGAAGCGAGCCTCGAGACCCGGTAGCGAGAAGAAGATCGTTCCCGGCACGAGCGGACCACCCCGTTCGACGATCACGAACGTCTGACCGTTGACCGTGGATTCCTCGACCGGCGCACTGAACGTGACCACGATTTGCGTGTCGAGCGGGACGTCGATGGCTCCACCCACGGGGCCGACGGTCAGGGCGACAAGCGGAACCGGGCAGGAGTTGCCGGTCGGCAAGGAGTCTCCCCCGCAACCGCACGAGGGGAGGCTGGGGAGGACGGCGAGCGCCGCGAGCCACAGGTACTTCAGGTGCATGCGCTTCCTCCTTCGGGTGTGGCAGGCGGGACAGAGGACCCCTGTAGCACCTTCGATGCCGGATGCCTAGGGACGAGTGCCCCCCCCGGTCAAGCCTCGACCCCGTGCTGCGGCGGGGCCAATTCCCCATCGGATGGTTGGGACTTCCTGCTTCGATTCGTCCGCAAGGGGCGCTATGCTCAGGCGCTGACCGGGTCGGGGAGGCCTCGACCACCCACCCGGGGTATCAGATTCGTTCCATGTGGAGGGTCAGCGAGATGAACATCAGATTCCTAGTCCTCGGGCTCGTGATGGGCGTCGCCGCGACGACTGCGGGATGCACCAGTGCGCGCGTGGCGCCGCGCTCCTCGGGATCGATCTCCATCGCGGCCGACGAGCCGACGCCTCCGCCCGTGGCGACGCCCCCGGCGCCGGTTCCGGCGCCTGTTCCCGCTCCGGTACCGGCGCCCGCGCCCGGCACGATGCCCGCACCGATGCCGCCTCCGGGATGGGCGCCCGGGTCGATCCCCGTGCGGCCTGCTCCCCTGGCGTGCCCCCCGCCTCCTTGCTGCCCGCCTCCGCCCGTGTGCGGTCTCCCCTGCGAGCAGGGTGTGGGGGGATGGCACGCGAGGGCCGTGGGAGGTCTCACGACCTGGTTCGGCACGGATGCCGCCGACGATTGCGCCTATTACGGCGCCGACGTCGGTCGCTCCCTCTGCAACTCCTGCTGGGGGATCGACGTCTTCTGGCGCGGGCACACCGCGCAGTTCGAGCGGAGTCCCGTGGGCCGGGACGGCGGGACGTGGAATCACGTCGGCGTCAAGGCGACCTTCGAACGGTCGTTCGGAGGCTCGCGCTGGTACGGGTGGGCCGGTGCCGGACCCGAGTACTTCTGGACGTCCGACTACATCCACGACGACAGCGGCTTCGGCGTGTTCGGTGAGGCCGGGATCGGCTACGTCGTGAACCGCCATTTCCGGATCCGCGCCGGCGTCAACGTGCATGGCATGGACACCGACGCCGGTCGCTTCTCGCCCGCCGACGACGGCGAGTCGCGTTGGCTCTGGGCCGTGGCGCCCGTGGTGGGACTCGAGTTCGACTTCTAGCGAGCCGGGA
>JAYTCP010000410.1:0-1560 GCA_043736435.1 Planctomycetia bacterium
ACGGCGCGCACGATCCTGTCGGCCGAGCTCCTCCTCCCCCTCGCCCGCGGCTCGAGCAGGCTCGAGGCGCGCGAGCCGCTCACGCAGTCCGAGCGCGACACGCTCTACGCCCTGCGCTCCTACGCCCGCTTCCAGCAGGACTTCACGGTCCGCATCGCGACCGCGTTCTTCCAGGTGCTCGAGCGCCGTGACACGATCGCGAACGAGGACTTGACGTACAAGAGCCTCGAGCAGGTCCACGCGCGCGCCAAGGAGTTCGGCCCCGACGGCGCGGGTCGTCTCGCCGACTTCGAGGTGGACCAGGCGCGACAGGATCTGCTCCGCGCCGAGCAGCGGGGCATCCTCGCGCGCCAAGCCTACGAGGAGTCGCTCGACGCCTTCAAGCTCGACCTGGGTCTGCCCATCGGGACCCGCCTCGTGGTCCGCGACGACGCCCTCGAGACGCTCAAGGCCCAGGGGCTCGTCGATCCCGACCTCGGCCTCGAACAGGCGTCGCGCATCGCGCTCGAGCGGCGCCTCGACCTGCGCAACGCGCGGGACCAGCACGAGGACGCGGCGCGCAAGCTCGAGATCGCCAAGCTGGGGCTGGGCGCCCAGGTGGACCTCACCCTGGGGGGCGACCTGACGGGGCCCGAAGAGGGCCCGTTCTCGGTCAAGGGGGCGCGGGGGGCCGCACGCGCGGGCCTCGGCCTCTCGCTCCCCATCGAACGCACCGCCGAGCGCAACCAGTACCGCGCAGCCGAGGTCGCGCTCGAGCGCGCCCGCCGCTCGGTCGAGGGCCTCGAAGACAGGGTGGGCTCCGAGATCCGGGCCGCGTGGCGCACCCTCGCGCAGGCCCGCAAGTCCTACGAGATCCAGAAGGAAGGCGTGCGACTCGCGACGCGCCGCGTCGAGAGCGCCGACCTCAACCTGCAGGCCGGCAAGGCCACCACCCGCGACCTCCTCGAGGCCGAGCAGGCGCGCGTCGAGGCCCGCAACGCCCTGACGGCGTCCCTCGTCGCGTTCGCCGTCGCGCGCCTCGAGCTCGAGCGGGACGCGGGCATCCTCCGTCCCGACGAGACCGCCGCCGGGCGCAGCTCGCTGCCGGCGAAGGCGCCGCCGCCCGCGCCGGCTCCCGCGCCCGCACTCGCGACCCCAAGGACCCCGACCGACGATCCGAAGTAGCTACGGTCGCGCTCCGTCGATGCGGGGGCCTCGCGCGACGACCCACCGCACGAGGCACCAGGCCGAGACGGCCGCGGCGACGTGCTTGAGGGTGTGCCCGCTCACGGTCTGCAGGGTCGCTTCGAACACGGGGCCGTCGAGCGCCTCGACTCCCTTGGCCGCCGCGTAGGCCGCGAGCGCGGCCCACACCCAGCGGGCCTCGCGCCGCGGCGGAGGGATCCAGAGGAGGAGCAGCACCGCCGCAGCGGCCGGGAGGTACTGCGCGAGCACGTACAGCCGCAGGTCGCCCCCGCGTTCGCCCTGGAACGTCGCCCTCCACACCAAGACGCTGGCGATCGAGAACGCGACCCAGGGCATGAGCAGCCTCCGGCCGGTCGCCGGGCCCAGGCGGTCGCC
>JAYTCP010000411.1:0-27707 GCA_043736435.1 Planctomycetia bacterium
GCCTCGTGGACGACGCCCATGCCGCCCTCGCCGAGGCGTCGCAGGATCCGGTACGGGCCGACGACGTCGCGCACGGGGGCGGGATTGTACGTGTCAGCCCGTCGCTCGCTCGGCGCGGAGAGGCCCCGGCCGCGGTGAGGGCGGGTCGCATGCCCCGGCCGGCTCCAGGGGGCCGGCTCGCGCCCCCCCGGTCGACCGGGGGGGGCGCGACCTGGCGTCTCGCGCACCCTGTCTCCGTCACGGCCGGCTGCGCGGTACTCAGGGGAGAGCCGACGGCGACCGCGGCTCCTCCCCCGATCGGTCGCCAGGAGCCCCCCATGTCGCGCATGCATATCTCCCCGATTGCGGTCCTGCTCCTCGGCGCGTCGCTGTCCGCCTGCGGCGGCGGCGGCGTCGGCGTCGGCGTCGCTGAGGAGGCCCCGTCGGTCCTGCCCGGGATCTACGTGAACGCGGCGACGGGCAACGACACCACCGGCGACGGCAGCTCCGCGAATCCCTACAAGACCATCCGGCGCGGCATCCAGGGGGCGGACTTCGGCGAGATCGTGCGCGTGGGGCCCGGCACCTACGACGTCGAGAACGGGGAGCGCTTCCCCATCATCCCGGGGTTCGGCGTGACGATCCAGGGCACCGAGGTCCGCACCGTGGAGGGCACGGTACGTTTGACCCGCGTCGTCGGGGGCGGGTACTGGACCCAGGACCCCGATGGCCGCCTCCACGCCACGTTCATCCCCAACCTCGGCAACCGCCTCGTGGGCATGATCATCACGGACCCCGAGCCGGCGGCCGCCTTCGGCGCGAAGCCGTCCCCCATCCTGCTCGCATTCTCGGGCGCCACGGTCGAGTCGTGCGCGCTCGTGGACGGCAACATCGGCGTGCGTTTGGTCGACGGCGTCTCGGACTGCCTCCTGAAGGACTGCGCCCTGGCGCGGAACGGGATCGGGATCCTCGTGGAAGGAGCGGGTACGGGCAATCGCATGGAAGGCTGCCTCGTCAAGGACAACGGATCGGGCGTGATGTGCTTCGGTGGCGGCATGGACTTCGGCGGCGGGGCGGAGAACGGCGCCGGACGCAATGCGTTCGTCGCGAACCAGACGAACGACTTCATCCACTTCGCCGGGGCCAGCGACATGATCTTCGCGGAGGACTGCTTCTGGGACCACGTACCCCCCACCCTGGCCGTCGGCAACCCCGCCCCCGTCCTCGACACGGACGTGTGGATCGTCGGACAAGGCGGCGTCTCGACCACGGGTGCGATGGCCCTCCAGCCGTCGGGGACCAACGGCGGCATTCCTCCGGGCGGCGGCACCTTCTCTCAATAGCCCAGGCCCTTCCCCTCTACTTCACGTCGCTGCGCTCGGTGTCCTTCGCCTTCGCGTACTCGTCGTCGGCGATCGGCACCACGGAGACGTCGTCGAAGGCGTAGCCGCCGCGCGGCCAGTAGCCGTAGAGCATCACGCGCATCGAGGTGACCGAGGGAGTCGTCTTCGTCGGGTGGAACACCATCGAGTGCGTCTTCCAGCCGGGGGAGCCCAAACGCACCGTGACGAGCGCGTCGTAGAGGCGGCGCGACTCGGGGCCGCGCCTCGTCTCGAGCGTGCCGTAGCCGCGCACCCAGACCTTCGCGATCGCGGACGGGAGGTCGGTGCGGAAGGCGAGGCGCAGACGGTAGGGGCGGCCCGGCTCGACGGGCATCGGGTCGCAGTAGACGGAGACGCCATGGTTGCCGCCGACCGTCGCGTACTGGTCGTGCTCGGGGACGGGCGTCTTGGGCCAGGGGGGAGAGTCGGGGTCCTTCGCCATCTCGTCCTGGCGACGCTTCCACTCGCTCTCGTAGACGTCCGTGTCCATCCGGAGGACGCGGCCGTGGCCCTTCGGATCGACGGGATCGACGATCCAGCACGACGTCACGCCGTCCACGCGGTCCCATCCGATGGGGCTCGCGGCGTTCGTGAGCCCCTCCTCGAAGCCGCCGTTCTTGACGAGCTCGACGGGCCGCGTCGGCGTCCCCTTGCCCTGGGCAGCCACGGCCTTCCCGAACGCGGCGATCCGCGGCGCGACGTCGGCGTCCGTGCGCGGGGGAAGGAGGCGGCGGTCGGGCGCCGTGAGGCGGTCGCGCACCCATCGCAGGAGCGACGGCGAAGCGAATGCGAAGGCCTTGCCGGCCTCTCCGGGCACGCGGAAGCCGTGTTCGGTCACGGACACGGAGAGGAGCGGATCGCGGCCGTTCAGGAGCACGAGCCGACCGGCCTCGGGCGCGGCGGCGGGCCCGAGCAGCACCTCGCGGGGCGTCGCCCCGCCGCAGTGGTCGAGGAACGTCGCGATCTCCGCCGCCCGCTCGACGCGCACGCACGGCTCGGGGTCGCCGCCCGCGGTCGGGGGCAGCGCGATCACGACGCCGTCGGGCTCGACCTTCCGCGCCGCGGACAGCCGCTCGGTGAACGACGGGCCGTCCGCCGCGCGCGCGGGGACCGCCGCGAAGGCCGTGAGCGCGGCGAGCAGGAGGAGGGGGGGGGCGCGGGGGATCACTTGCCGGCGTCCCTCCGTCCGCCGCGGGAGAGCGCCTCGTAGAACGCGCGGACGACCTCCTCGAGGCCCCTGGGGATCGGTTCGCGCAGGCCCGAGAAGATCTCGCGCCGCACCTCGGGAGGGAGGACCTCCTCCTTCGCGCGGAGCATGTCGGCCTCGGCGACGAGCGCCCGTCGCGCGATCGCGAGCGCATCCTTGACGTCGGCGTGCGCCTGGCGCAGGTCGAAGCCCTGCCCGCTCGCGAGGTGGTCCTCGATCCACTTCATCTGCGCGATCGCGCCTTCGACCTCGGCGCCCGGCAGGTGGAGCGCGCGCAGCCACCGCTGGAGCCGCTCGGCCTGCTGGCGCAGCTCGCCCTGGTTGCCCTTCAGGCGGTCGAGCTTCGCCCGGACGGGCGGGGGCGGCGTCCCGCGCAGGCCGGTCTCGCCCTGGCCCGCGACCTTGCCGCCGCCGGTCGCGCCGCCGCGCGGGTCTCGGGAGGAGTCCTTCACCGAGCCGGCCTCGAACGGCGACTCCGTCTTGCGCGTGGGCGTCTGGCGGCCCCCCTTGCCCTCGGCGCTCTCCTCCACCATCTGGCCGTGGCTCTTGCCGCTGCGGCCCTCGCCCGAGCGGCCTCCGACCTCGTTCTGGTTGGGGAGCCGGTTGCCCGTGATGCCCCGCGCGCTCATGTTCGAGATCGGCCCGTCGGTCGCGTCCCAGCCCGCGCCCTTGTCGAGCGAGTCCATCCACGACGACGAGACGTCCTCGACGTCCTCGTCCATCTCCTCCTCGGAGTCGATCAGGTCGCCGACGATGTCCTCGAGCTCGCTCGGCAGGTCGGCGAGCGGGACGTCGTACTCCTGCGGCGGCTCCTCCATCACCCACTTCTCGCGGTCGGGCGTGTCCGTGATCCAGCGTTCGATGTTCGTCTCGAGCTTCTCGGCGAGCTCGAGGCCGCCCTGCTCGGCCGGCACGGCCAGCTCGACCTTCTTCGCCGACAGCGCCTCCGCGGCCTTCTGCACCTCCATGGTGACCTGGTTCAGCTCCTCGAGCAGGGACGAGTCGGCGAAGTCCTGCTTGGGCACCTTCGAGAGGTCGGTGAAGGCCTCCTCGAACAGCTTCGCCCAGGCGGCCTCCTGCTCCGCGAGCAGGCCGAGCAGCTCCTCGTCCCCCTTGGAGAGATCCTCGCTCGCGCGCTTCTCGACGTCCTTCGTCGCCTCGAGGATGCGGCGCTCCTCGGCCACGAAGCGCTTGAGGTCCTGTGCGAGCCTGGAAAGCCGGTCCGCGGGCGAGCGGGGCGCCTCGCTCGGCGGCGCCTCGGGGCGCGCGGCGGTCGCGGGCGCGGCGAGGTCGCCGAGGAGCGCGAGCAGGCGGGCCAGCAACCGGTCGTCGGCGTCCCGCGCCCGGCCGAGCGGTCCCTTGGACTCGGCGGCGCGCCGCGTCTCGGAGAAGGCGGCCCGCGCGATCGCGAGATCACCCGACCTGGCGGCCGCGATCCCGTCCGCCGTCCTCGCCCCCGTGGGCTCGCCCCGGAAGGCCGCCTCCACCTCGTGGAAGCGCGGCACGAGGGCCTCGTGGCCGTCGAGCGCCTCCCCCATCCGTCGCGCGAGACGCCCCTCGCGCTCGTGCTCTGCGTAGAGGTCGATCAGGGTGCCGACGCGCGCCCGTTCGGCCCGCACGGCCTCGATCAGCGCGCGCAGCCGCTCGAAGGCCTTCGCGAGCGGCGAGCCCGGCGCCACGGAGAGATCCTGCGGTCCGCGCACGCGCACGAGCACGGGCGCCGAGCGCGCGCGGCCCGGACGCGCGGGGCCATGGTCACCCGCCTCGGCCACGAAACGATACGTGCGGCCGGGCTCGAAGCCGCCCGGGTCGAGCGTCAGGACGGGACGCTCGTGCGAGGCGGCGGGCCCCGGGAGGGGGAAGTCGAGATGCCAGAGCTCGACCTCCTTCGCGTCGCCCTCGATCGACCCCAGGAGACGCACGACCTTCAGGCCCACGTCGTCGCGGGCGAGGATCGGGAGCTCGATGGACTCGCCGGGGCTCACCACGAGGCTCGGCGCCCGCGCCTCGAGCCGGACGGTCGGGAGCGCGTCCTCGACCGCCGCCAGCGTGGTGATCGCGGCCTCCGCGTTCGCCACGCCGTCCTCCCCCGAGAGCCGCGCGACGATGGGTCCGCTCTTCCCGACCGGGAAGGTCGCGACGAGGCGCCCGTCCGCCTCGCGCGCGAGCGCGAGCGGGGCCCCGCCCGACACGATGAGCGAGCCTGCACGGCAGGGACGGGACGTCGCGATGCGGAGCGTCGCCGTGCCGCCCACGAGCGCGACGAGGCCGGCCGGCCCCACGACCACCTCCTCCGTGGGACGCCCTGCGTACGCGGGCGGGACGAGCGTCGCCGCGACGCCGGCGGCCTCGGGACGCAGCAGGACCTCCACGCGGAACCAGGGGCTCCGCACCGTGCCCGCGAGCACGCGATAGCGGGACGGGGCCGTGCCGACGTCGAGGCGGGCCTCGAAGCGCCTCGTCTCGCCGACGGCGGCCCGGGCCGTCATGGGGACGCGCTTCGTCGCCGCGCCCTCGACCTCCACCTCCAGGTCGGCGTCCGTGGGGAGGAGCGAGACCAGGTCGGCGCTCGCCCGGGCCTTCACGTCGAGCGAGGTCCCGGCGACGACGCGCGCGGCGCCCGGCGTCACCTCGAGGACGACAGCGCCGGGGGCCGAGGCCTCCTCGCTCGCGAGCGGGCGCAGGAAGCGGCCGACGGCGGCGCCGGAGGCGGCGGGCCAGACGAGGACCGCCAGCGCGATCACCGCAAAGACGAGGCCGAGCGCGGACGCCGCCTCGACGACGCGCCGGCCCTCGCCCGCGATCTTCGAGTCGACGCGCCCCGAGACGCGCTGCGCCTCGGCGACGACGTGGTCGGCGAGCCCCCGCTCGACGCCCGGTCGGCCGGCCTGCGCGTCCTCCTCGAGCAGGACGGCGTCGATCAGCGGGTTTCCCGCGAGATCGAGGCGCGTCTCGAGGAGGCGCGCGGCCTCGGCGCGCGACGGGTGGACCCGGGCGACGCGCGCGACGCGCCACGCGTACGCGGCGATCGCGCCGGGCCCGAGGAGGGCGAGGAGCGCGAGCCGCAGCACGCCGGGCAGCGAGACGATGCGGTCGAGGACGAGCGCGACGACCCACGCGGCGAGGAGGATCGCGGCCCCGCGGCTCGCCTCGAGGGCGATGGCCGAGGTGCGGCGCGTCGAGGCGGCGCGGTCGAGGAGGGCGTCGAAGTCGCGGGAACGGCTCATCGCGTGCCCTCCGTCCGGTGAACGATGCGCTCCAGGCGGTCGGCGGGCGCGACGCGGATCCCCGCGAGACGCGGCTCCGCGACCGCCCGGGGCGGCTCCTCGCCGTCGGCGAGCACGACGCGGAGCAGATTGGCCCGCGCGTCGATGCGCCACTCGTGCTCGAGGCGATGGGCGGTCCACACGTCCACGGAGACGAGGGCCTGCCGACGCCCGCGCTCCGTGTCGTACGTCGTCGGGCGCAGGACGCGCTTCCACACGACGAGGCGCGCCGCGTCGCGATCGCCGCCCGTGGCGACGAGCGTGCGCGCGTCGTAGAGGTCGTCGCCCTTCGCCACGATCTCGGCGAGCGGGGCGCCGTCCTCCGCGTCGACGATCGGGCGGGCTCCTCCTTCCGCGCGCGCCGAGCCGACGACCGCCACGTCGCCCGCGAGCGCGGCGACGTCGTACGTGTCCGCCGGCAGCCCCTCGAATCGGACACGGCCCTTGCCGGCGTCGACCACGCGGCCCGCGTACACGAGGCCCGACGCGTGGCCGTACGCGCCCGCGGCGCGCAGGCTTCCCCGGCCCGGGAGGACGACGTCGAGCGTCGCCGGGGCCTTCGCCGCGGGCTCGGCCACGTCCGTGAAGCGCACCTCGCGCGCGTAGACCAGGTCGTCGAGCGTCTGACCCACCGTGCCCTTCCACTGGCGGCGCAGGACGATCCGGCGCTCGTCGGGGTCGTCCGCGCCCTCCTTGTCGGGCCCGAGCACGCGCACCACCGTCGTGCGCAGGTGCCCGTCGGCCCGCTCGCCCGTGCGCCACACGACCGTCGCGGTGAGGTTGCGCAGCGGATAGCGACCTTCGCCATAGGTCTTCACGTCCTTGCCCGGCGTCGTGAACGTGTAGGGACGTTCGAGCGCCTCGCCGTCGAGGTGGAACAGGATCGCCGCGAGCTCGCCCGGCGCCGCGTCGCGACCCCGGCCCGTCGCGGGGTCGGTCAGGTGGAGCTTGACGCCCGGCGTGAACACGAGTCGTCCCTCCGCCACGGTGCCGTCCGACAGCGTGACCCGCCCCGGGCGGCCTTCCTCGCCCGCCGCGGCGGGCGCGGCGAGGAGAGGGAGCAGGACGAGGGCGAGGAGGACGCGCTTCACGGGAGGTTCTGCCTCCGGCGCAGGAGCCACTCGGCCAGCAGGCACGCGACGAGCGCGAGGAGCAGCCATGGGCCGTCGAACGCGAGCGACGTCTCCCGGGCGCGCGGAGCCTCGGGGGCGACGGCCGCGAGCCGGGACGGGATCTCGTCGAGGGCGGTCGAGGGGATCACGGCTCCTCCGCTCCGCGACGCGATCGAGGCGAGGCGCGCCGGGTCGGCGACCGACTCCTCGCCCTCGCGCAGGTCTCCCTCCGTGCGGAGCAGCACCTCGCGCAGCGCGGGCGGCGAGCCGGGCAGGGTGGCCGTCACCCGCACCCGAACCGGCTCGTCGCCCAGGAGCGGCACGTCGGCCACGAAGGACCCCGCCGCCCCCTCCACCGCGCGGAACGCGATCGCGCCCGCGTCCTTCCCGTCGAGCGCGAGCCGGCGCCCCTCGAGCGCGGCGTCGGCACGGAGCGCGCGGTCGGCGCCCCGCGCGACCGCCGTCACGCGGGCCGTGGCGTCCCGCGCGTACCGCGGCCGGTCGGTCGCGAGCGAGAGCGTCTCCCGCTCGGCCGACCGCGCCGCGAGCCACCGAAGCCCTTGGCGGACGAGGGCGCCGTACGCGGCCGGGTTCGTCGCCTGGACGCGATGCAGCGTGTTCGTCAGCCAGACGAGCGCGCGTCCGCGCGAAGCCACGCTCGCCAGAAGGAGGGGGCGCGGGGGGCCGGCCTCGAGACGCGTCTCGAGCAGCGTCATCGCACCCGCGCGCGGCGCACCCCCGCGATGCAGGCTCCCGAGGACGAGGCCGGGGCCACCGTCAGCCGCCGTGATCGCGTCGAGGAGGCCGGTAAGGACCGGGCTCGCCCGCCCGTCCGCGGTGGCCTCGGCCCGGAAGGCGCCCGTGAGCATCTCCTCGTCGCCGCCCCGGACCTCGACGGGCATGAGGCGCGCGAGCGGCCGCCCCTCCCAGGCCCCGAGGCCGAGCGCGTCCTCGTCCCCGACGACGAACAGCCCGCCCCCGTCCTCGACGAACGACACCAGCGCGGACTCCTCGGCCGCGGAGACGTCCTTCGCGGGCGTCGCGACGAGGACGACGACGTCGAAGCGCGAGAGGACCGTCGGGTCGGTGGGGAAGCCGGTCGCGAGCGGGTCGCCCGCGGGGACGCCGTCCGTCAGCACCTTCCCCGGCGCGAGGCGCAGCACGGCGGCGAAGCGCACGCCCGGCATGCGGGCGATCTCGGCGCGCAGGGGACGGTACTCGCGGGTCACGCGCGCGGCGAGCACGAGGACCCGTAGCGACGGGTCCTCGGCGAGGATGAACGCGCGCCGCCGGTCGTCCCCGGCGAACCGGTCCTGCGACACGGGGCCCACCCGGGCCTCGAGCGCGTGCACCCCCGCGTCGTCGAGGCGCACGTCGAAGCGCACGATCCCTCGGCCTCCGGCGTCAAGCGTCGCGGTCTTCGTGCCGATCGCCTCCTGGCCGCGCACGAGCGTCACCGCCGGGGAGGCGGCGCGTGCCCGGAAGGCCGTGGTCCCCGTGACGGCGACCTCGACCTCGACGGCGGCCGAGGTGTGCAGGTCGGCCCGCTCGGGAGCGCGCAGCGCGACGATGCGCGCATCGTCGACGAGGTCGAGGTCGGTGCCGAGCGGCACCGCGATCACCGGGCAGGGAAGCGTCGGATCCGCGGACGTCACGGTGTCGATCCCGTCGCTCGCCAGCACGATCGCGGTGGGCGCGTCGGCGCCGCCGGCGGTCACGGCCCGGAGCGCGGCGCCGAGGTCGGTCGCGAGGCCGGCGCCGTCGAGGTGGTCGGGACCGTCCACCCGCTTCGCCCCCGCGCCGATCGCGAAGGTCTCCACCGAGAACTGCTCGCGCAGGAGCGCCTCGACCTCGCGACCGACCCGCTTCGCCTCGTGAAGCCGCGAGCCCCGCCGCCCGTCGGGCACGTTCATGGACGCCGACGCGTCGAGGAGGACGCAGACGCGCGGGCGGCGGTCCGGAGGGACGGCGGAGACGACGGTGGGATTCGCGAACGCGAGGAGGAGCAGCAGCATCGACGCGGTGCGCAGCGCGACGAGCGGGCGGGCCGGCTTCCCGATCCCGAGGGCCGCGAGACGCCGCGCACCGACGACGACGGTCGCGGCGCCGGCCGCGAAGACGACGAGGCCGACCCAGGTCGCGACGGGCGGGGCGAGGTGGAGGCTCATGCGGCGGTCGCTCCCGAGGAGGCGAGCGACGCCTTGGCGGCCGCGCCGAGGCGGCGGCGGGGCAGGTTCGCGAACACGGTCTCCGCGAGGAGGGCGAGCGCCGCGAGGACGAGGAACGTCCCCGTGAGGTCGCGTGGGGCGGCGTGGGCGAGCGTCGCGTCGAGGTCGGAGGCGGCGACGGCCCGGGCGTCCCCACCGAGCCGCAGCGCGGCGGCGTCGGGCACGAGGCGCGCAGGCTCGGCCTCGCGGAGGTCCGCGTTCGCCGTGAACGCGACGGACGACGCATCGGGGCGGTCCAGGTCGTAGACTCCCGCGCGCAGGACGGGCCGCGGGGCGCCGGCCTCCCCCACGACGACGCTCGGACGCTCGACGCCGCCCCGGGCGAGCGAGGGCACGAGGCCGTGGATCCACGCGAGGAACGTGGGACGCAGCGCCCAGGCGGAGGAGGCCGGCGCCAGCGACATGGCGAGGAGGAGGGACGGCGCGGGCGTCCCTGGACCGCGCACGAGGACGGGACGTCCGCTCGCCTCGAGGAGCACCGTCGCGTTCGCGCGCGCCGCGATCTCGAGCACGTCCTTCGCGGAGACGCCCTCGAGGCGCGCGACGCCCTCGACGGCGAGACCCGAGAGCGACGGGTCCTCCGGGGCGGCGACGGTGAGCGGCTTGGCAGCGCCGGCCGTCGCGGCGGCGGGCGCGGAGACGCGGCCGGGCACCGCGTCGGAGAGCGCGTCGGGGACGGCGCGCCCGCTCCGCCCGCATCGTTCTCCCGCGACGACGAGGAGCCCCGCCCCCTCCCCGTGGCGCCCGAGCACCGCCGCGGCGGTCGCCTCGGGAAGGTCGGGCGCGTCGTGGAGGACGAGCACGTCCGCCGCGCGGATCGCGGCGGGATCCGCGTCCGACGGCCGCACGCGCGTCACGCGGATCCCCGACAGCGACCCGTCGCCGGGCGGGTCGAGCGCGAGGGCGACGAGCGCGCCTCCGCCGAGGGCCTGCGCCGTCGCCGGGTCGTCGAGATCGCCGTCGAGCAGCACCACCTCGAGGCGGGGGCGCACGAGCGCGACCAGGTGGCGACGGTCGTCCGGGCCGAAGTCGTCGGAGGCAACCGAAGCGACGAGGGCGAGCAGGCCCGGCGCGGTGGGCGTCACCTCGAACTTCGCCTCGGCCGTGCCCGCGGGGGAGAAGACGACGTCCGCGGTGCGCGGGGCGTCCCGCCCGGCCAGGATCTCGACCCTCACCCCGGGAGCCTGGCCCGCGCGCCGCTCGACGCCGACCGTCACGCGGAGGGGCCTCCCGACGACTGAGGTCCCGTCGCCGAGCGCGAGCCGCCGCACGGCGACGTCTCGCGCGGCGGGCGGGGCCGTCGCCGGGACCACCACGTGGCGCGTCCCCCGAGGCAGCGCGCGGGCCGCGACGGCGAGGTCCCCGTCGGCGAAGGCCCCCGCGTCCAGGTCGGTCACGAGGAGCAGCCGGCGGTCGGGCGAGGTCCCCTTCGCGAGCGCCTCGCCCGCGACCCGCAGCGCCGCGGCGAGCGCGCCGTGCGCGTCCGTGCGTCCGGCGGCCTCGAGCGCGCGCACGAGGGCGCGCCCGTCCTGGGTCAGCCCCTCGGCGGGCGCCGCGGGGCCGGCGACGACGCGGTGGAGTGCGCCGCGATCGCCCGCCCCCATCCGCTCGAAGACGCCGCGCGCCGTCGCGACCGCGAACGTCCAGGCCGAGGCCTCGCCCCCGAGCGCCATCGACGCCGAATCGTCGAGCAGGACGACGGTGTCGGAGGAGGACGCGCCGACCCGGCCGCCGGCGGACGGACGCGCGGCCGCGAGGACGGCCAGCAGGACCACGGCCGTGCGGAGGGCGAGCAGCGCGAGCTCGTGCAGGCGCCGCCGCCGCGCCAGGTGGGGATCGACGGTGCGGAGGAGGCGCAGGGTGGGGAACGCGATGCGGCGGGTGCGCCGCCGGTAGAGAAGATGCACGAGCACCGGCAGCGCGGCGAGGCCGAGCAGGGGGAGCAGAGCGGGGTTTCCGAAGCCCACGCTCACCTCCCCCCGCGGCCGTGGACGAAGCGCGCGGCCTCCGTCGCGAACGGCTTCGACGTCAGGAGCACCCGGTGCTCGACGCCGGCCTTCGCCATCTCGCTCCCGACGCCGCGCAGCCACGCCTGCACGGCCTCGCGGTAGGCGTCGCGCACCGAGCCCGCCTCGACGGGGAGCCGCTCGCCCGTCTCCATGTCCTCGAGCTCCACGAGGCCGCGCCACGGGAGGTCGACCTCCGCGTCGTCGAGGACCTGGAGCACCGTGACGTCGTGCCGGTCGAACCGCAGGCGCCGCAGCCCGTGGGCGACGTCCTCGAGGTCGTCGTGGAGGTCGGAGAGCACGATCACCATGCTGCGCCGCTTGAGCCTCGAGGCCAGGGAGCGCAGCGCGGTGCCGATCCCCGTGCCGCCGCCCGGCTCGAAGGCCTCGAGCGCCTCGAGGGCCTCGCGGACGGCCGTCGGCGACCCGCGCGCGGGGAGCACGCGGTCGACGGTCTCGGCGAACACCACGAGGCCCGACGCATCCCGCTGCTTGTGGAGCAGGTAGACGAGGCCTCCCGCGAGGGAGCAGGCGTAGGCCCACTTCGAGAGCCTCGCCTCGTCGCCCCGGAAGGCCATCGACGCGCTGCGGTCGACGAGGACGTACGCCTGGAGATTCGTCTCGTCCTCGTACTGGCGGATGACGCGGCGGTCCGACCGCGCGAGCACGCGGAAGTCGAGGTGCCGCACGGGGTCGCCCGGGACGTACTCGCGGTACTCGGCGAACTCCACGGAGGACCCCTTGTGGCGCGAGCGGTGCAGGCCGGCGATCCGCCCCTCGACGGGCCCCCGCGACGACAACACGAGGCCGTCCAGGGCCTCCTGGGTCGCGGGCGTCAGGTAGCGGAACGTCCTCGCGGTCACGCGTGGCCGCGATACGCCTCGGGGGCGCGCTCCTTCACGCTCTCGAGGAGGCGCTTGACGATCGCGTCGGAGGCGACCCCCTCGCTCGCCGCCGCGAACGACGGGAAGATCCGGTGGCGCATCACCGGGAGCGCGGCCGCGCGCACGTCGTCGGCGCTCGCGTGGAAGCGGCCCGAGAGCGCCGCGCGCGCCTTGGCGGCCAGGAGCAGGTTCTGCCCGGCGCGCGGCCCCGCGCCCCAGGCGACCCACTCCTTCACGAACGCGGGCGCCGCCGGGTCCTTCGGGCGCGAGGCGCGGACGAGGTCGGCCGCGTAGGCCGCGACGTGGTCGGAGACCGGGATGCGCCGCACGATGCGCTGGAGCTCGAGGATCTCCTCGGCGCCGAGCACCTTCGGGAGCACGGGCTCCTCGTCGGTCGTGGTCGAGCGGTAGATCTCGATCTCCTCCTCCCGGCTCGGGTAGTCGATCCGCACCTCGAACATGAAGCGGTCGAGCTGGGCCTCGGGGAGGGGGTAGGTGCCCTCCTGCTCGATCGGGTTCTGCGTCGCGAGCACGAAGAAGGGGCGCGGCAGGTCGTACGTCTTCCCCGACGCCGTGACGCGGTACTCCTGCATCGCCTCGAGCAGCGAGGACTGCGTCTTCGGCGGCGTGCGGTTGATCTCGTCGGCGAGCAGCACGTTCGTGAAGACGGGGCCCTTCACGAAGCGGAACGTGCGGCGGCGGTCGACGGGGTCCTCCTCGAGGATCTCGGTGCCCGTCACGTCGCTCGGCATGAGGTCGGGGGTGAACTGGATGCGCTTGCCGTCGAGGTCGAGGAGGGAGGAGAGCGCCCGGACCATGCGCGTCTTCGCGAGCCCGGGCACTCCCACGAGGAGGCAGTGCCCGCGGGCGAAGAGCGCCGTCAGGAGCAGGTCGACCACGGCGCGCTGGCCCACGATGGCCTTGCCGATCTCGGCCAGGATGCGCTCGCGGGCGTCGTGCAGCCGGGCCACCGCGGCCGCGTCGGGGTCGCCGGCCGGATCGGCGTGCCGGACGACCTTCGGGCGGACGGGCAGGGAGGGGACGTGCGTGGCCGCAGCGTCACGGGAGCGGTCGGGCGTGTTCATGGGTCACCGGGTCATCGCGTGGAGGACGATGTTCTCGCCGACGCGGATCGCGTCGGCCGGGGAGTAGCCGCGGGACAGGGGATGGTCGTCCCCCTGCCAGCCGCCGCCGAGGTCGTAGGGCGAGACGATCACCGCGAGGCGGCCGTCCACCTCGATGCCCTCGAGGTAGGGCGCGTCGAGGTCGGGCCGTTCGCGCCGCAGCGCCGGGGTGTAGGTCACGCGGTCGATGCGGTGGAGCGCAGACCAGAGCGGATGGCCCGGCGGGAGGGAGCGCGGCGTGCCGAACGGGACGATCCGCCGGATCTCACGGCGCACGTGCCCGGTGAAGTACGGGAGGCCGAGGGAGGCGTCGAAGAGGATCGTCCCGCCGCGCGCGACGAAGGCCTTCAGCGCGGCCACGGCCTCGTCTTGGAACGAGAACGCGTCGATGCCCGAGACGTAGAGGAACGACAGCCCCGAGAGGTCGTCCTTCGCCGGGTCCACGGTCCTGCGGCGCAGCGTCACCTTCGCGTTCGTCCGGACCGCGAGGGCCTTGAGGAGGTTCCCGGGGCCGCCCGGATCGGTGTTCCAGACGCCTGCGTGGCGCACCTGCGCGAAGACGAACTCGTCGGTCGCGGGCTTCCCATCGTCCTCGCCGAACAGCTCGGGGCGCGCGTGGCTGCGCCCGAGTGCCGCGTACCCCAGGGCGTAGGAGACGAGGTTGAGGCCCAGCTCCTTGGCGGACCGCGGGTCGTAGTAGATCGCGCCCGGGATCAGCGTGGGCTCCGCGTTGTCCCAGCCCCCGCCCATCCCGAACTTCGACAGCACGACGGCGACGCGGCAGCCGACGTACACGCCCTCGAGCGCGGGCCGGTCGGTGCCCGCGGCCGGCGGCAGCGACGCCTTCACGGCGTCGGCCGCCATGTGGTAGACGGGGTGCTCGGGCGGGAGCTCGCGCAGCGGCTCCTCGGGGAAGAGGCGCCCGCACAGCGCCCGGACCGACTCCGTGAAGAACGGGCTCCCCGCGATCGCGTCGAACCACACCATCCCGCCCGCCATCACGAAGCGCCGGATCACCGCCTCCTGGTCGCCCGAGATCGCGAGCCGGCGCCCTCCGGACACGTAGAGCACGGGCGTGCGGAGCGGATCGGGGTCGAACGACGAGAGCCGCACCGTGTCGGCGCGGTACTCCACGCCGAGGACCTTCGCCGCGCCCTTCAGGAGCTGCTGCGCGTCCGCCGGGCACATGTTCCAGTCCTCGACGCGCAGCTTCGAGCCGTCCTCGAACGCGAAGTCGGCGGCCGCCCCCCACACCACCTTCCCCACGAGGAGGGGCGGCGCCGGCGGGCGCTTGCGCTCCGTGCGGCGCAGCGGCGTCGCGGGCAAAGGCAGCGGGGCGAACGACTCTCCGCCCTGGATGCGCTGCGGGGCAGCCACCTTCCCGCCTCCGATCGGCCGCAGCCAGTCGTCCTCGCCGCCGCCGCCGCCGCGGGCGGCCCCCGCGACGAGACCGAGGGCGAGGGTCGTCGCGAGCACGCGGAGGGCGGGGAGTCGTCGCGTCGTCATGGGAGGCCTCAGCGGGGCGGGGAGGGGGGCCGGGCGACCTCGGCCGCCTCCTCGGAGTAGGGGAACTCGGTCGTCAGGCGCGCACGGGCCACCGCGGCGCCGTCGGCATCGCCCGCACGGGTGCGCGCCGTGGCGAGGAGGAGGAGGGCGCGCGGAGTCGCGGGTCCGTCGGGCTCGAGGACGAGAGCCCGCTCGAGGAGCACGACGGCGCGCCGCGGCTCGTCCATGCGCATCCAGGCCTCCGCGAGGAGCACCGGCGCCTCGGCGCGGAGGTGCTCCCGGGGGAAGTCGTCGAGGACGTCGCGCACGCCGTCGAGCGCAGCGGCGGCGTCGCCCGCGGCGATCCACGCCGACACCGCGTGGAGACGGGCCCGGCGCGAAGCCTCCGCGGTGCGACGGTCCTCGGCGCCGCGGTCGGACGCCGCGGCGATCGCGCGCCCGGCCTCCTCGACACGACCGAGCGTCACGAGGGCGTCGACTCGCGCCAGCGCGGAGCGGCGCGCGCCGTCCGGTCCGAGGTGCTCGGGCTTCAGGCCGTCGAGGAGCTTCAGCGCTCGGGCCGCGTCCCCGCGCTCGACGGCCTCCTCGGCGGCGGCGATCGCGGCGCGGGCGGCGCCGGCGGGCGGAGCATCGGACGCGCTCGAGGCGATCGACAGCGCGCGCGCCCTGCGCGCCGCGTCCCAGGTGCGTCCCGTGTCGAAGTGGGTCGCGAGCGCGAGGAAGACGTCGATGCGCGCCGCGGCGGAGAGACCGTCCGCGCGCGCGAACGCATCCTCGGCGACGGCCCCCACGAGCTCGTCGGACCCGAGGGCCTGCGCCGCCTGGACCGCCGGCGCGATCTCGGCGGCCGGAAGGCCCGCGGCCGCGGCCTCCGCGAGCGCCGCCGACCACGCGGGCTCGGAGCCCGGCGCCACGGGGATGAGCTGCGACCGGTGCGGGCTCACCGCGACGCGCTGCGCGCCCAGGACGGGACGGCCCTTCGCGTCCTCGGCCGAGAGCCGCACCGTCCGCGGGCCGCGGCCGACGAAGACGTGCTCGACCGACGCGCCCGTGCCCAAGCGTCCGTCGCCGAAGTCCCACGTGCCCCCCGTCACGCCCGGCGCCGCGGCGGCGTCGAAGCGCATCCGGACGAGGTGGGCCCCGCCGGCGTCGTAGTGCTGGATCGTGCTCCACGCGAAGTCCGCGGGCGGCGTCCCCGTCGCGGTCTCGACGAGAGCCGCCTCCGCGGGCACGGCGTGCACGTAGTCGGCGTCCCAGAGCACCCGCCACGCCTTCTCGGCCGCCTTGCGGATCCCCACGACCGCGGCCGGCTGCCCGACGCCGGTCTCGAAGTGGAGGTACTCGATCGGATGGTTCCCCGCCTCGAGGTGCACCTGCGCGCGGAACTCCCCGCGCTGCGCCGACCAAGGGCCGCGGGACTTCGACCACAGGGAGACGTCGCTCCCGCCGACGAGCAGGATCGACGCGCCGCTCGACGCCGTGCACACCTCGTAGTCGCCCCGCTCGGCGATGCGGACGAATCCCCGGTAGCTCGCGACGTAGGTCGGGCTCGGCCCGCCCGGGTTGGCGCCGTCGAAGATCTTCTTCCGCAGCACGCGCGCCTCGACCTCCGTCGCCACCCGGAGCGCGAACTCCGCGTCGTACGCGACGTTCACGGGGAACGGGTGCTCCCACCGCCTCACCTCGCACACGAGGCCGCCGTCGCGCTTCCAGGCCGGCGACGCCGCCTTCGCCGCGCCGCATCCCCAGTAGGCGACGTAGCGCGCCGCGGGGTCCTTCGCCTCGAAGAGGAACGAGACGACGTCGCCGGGCCCCACCTCGAGCAGCTCGACCCCCACGGGCGCGCCCCCGGGGCCGATCACCCGCAGATCGCGCGCGTCCTCGGCGAGCGTGCCGTGCGTCGTGAAGGAAGCCGAGCCCGTGTGGGGCGCGAGCGGGCCCGCGACCGCGAGCGTGAGGACGCGGCGGTGCGACCACGTGCGGTCCCACCAGGGGATCGGAGGGCCGGGGGACGGCGTCGCGGGGACGGACGGGGTCGCGGGAGTCGGGGGCTCCCGGGCCGCCGGCCCGGCGGGGGCCGTGGAGCCCGGCTTTCCCCGGGGAGGCTTGGCGGGCGAGCCCTTCGCCGTCGCCTCGCGGGGCGCGACGAGGACGAGAGCCGCGAGGAGCGCAAGCAGGATCGCCGAAGCGCGCGCGCGACCGCGCGTCGCACGACGGGGCTGCCGCGCGCGATCGGAAGAGCAGGGGGCCTTGACTTCGTCCACGGGGACGATCTTCCTCCGGGACACCGGAAGATGGAACCCTCCGGACGCTCCGTCGGTTTCACGAAATGCGCGAACCCGGCGCTTCAAAGGGCTGATCGAGACGGTTGCGTCGCTCGCGCAACGAACGTGTTGCATCGGTCCTAGATTCGCGCGCGCCACGTAGGAAGAACGCGCGCCGAAGCGCGCACATTTCGGGGCGTCCCCTTCGGACGGAGCCCACCGATGGCCCGTTCCAGGGCCCCCACCGGAACTCGAGACGAGCACGGGACCGGCGTCGGGCGTCCATCTCCCCCCACGCGAACCGACGCGACTCGACGGGGACTCGACGGGGACTCGACCTCGCCGTCCCGGATCCTCCCGTCAGAACCCCCCGCCCGTACGCATCCCGCCCCCACCGAAGCCGCCCCCGGAGCCTATGCCGCTCGACGAGCGGGTGCTGCTTCCCGAGGAGCAAGAGACTCGGCCGGACGAGCCCATATGCCTCCTGTAAGTTCGGGCGGGGATGTCGCCGCGCGTCACCTTCATCCACAGGTTGGACATGCGCTCGGATCCCGAGAGCCTCCCGTCCGCGATCGGGTCCACCATGCGCTTGGCATCGTCGCGGATCGAGTCGAAGGCGCCCGCGATCGTGCGGTGTGCGGCGGGGCCCGCGGGACCACGTTGCTCAGGACGACTCGAGGCCGATCGTGAGGCCCGAGGTCGCGGGGACCATGCGACGGTCCAGCTCGGCGAGGAGATCGGTGAGGCGCCCCTCGGGTCCGGCGGCGGCTGCGCGCAGGGCGGCAGCCTGGGGGGCGTCGAGCGCGCGGGGGGTGGAGAGGATCGTGGGCACGCAGCGGAGCGTCGGGCTACGTCGCAGGTGATGGAGGAAGCGGAAGACGTCCATGACGAGGGGGAAGGGGGACAGCACGATGGCCTTCGGGGTCTCGTCCGCCGCGGCGCGGAGCGCCTCGTCGGCGTCGGGCTCCGCCACGACCCGGTAGTCGAGCGCCTCGAGCGTGCGGGCGGTGCCGCGCAGCAGGGCCAGGTCGCCGTCCACGACGAGGACGTGGCCCTCGCGCCCCTGCGGCACGCCGGCGCGCTCGAGTGCCGCGAACAGGCGGTCCGCGGGAGCAGGACGGGGGACGACATCGGCGACGAGCAGCGCCCCGGGCGGCCCCTCCTCCCCGTGGACGAGACAGACGACGTGCGCGAGGTGGCGACTGAGCCCCCCGCTCCGGAGCGCGGTCACCACGTCGAGGACCGACCCGTCCGCGGCGTCGAGCGCGGCCGCCAGCACGTCGCAGGGTCGCTCCCGCACCGCCTGGATCGCATCGACCTGCGAGTCCGTGCTCGCGACCTCGTAGCCGGCGCCGCCGAACGTCCACGCGAGGTTGGCCCGCACCGCGGGGTTCGACTCCACGACGACCACCCGGCGGGCGCGCTTGCCGGGCGCGCTCGGCGGCTGCTCCCGTGCGTCGGGCGCGTCCGGGGACGTCGGCAGCGGCAGGGTGCGCGGCAGGACCACGGAGAACACGGAGCCGCGCCCGACGGCGCTCCGGACGGTGATCCGGCCCCCGAGGTCGGCGACGACGCGCCGCGTCGCGGGGAGCCCGACCTTGCCCTCCCCTCCCCCCACGCCCCGCTCGCCGTCGGCGTCGAACAGGACGCCGAGCCGCTCCTCGGGGATGCCGATGCCGGTGTCCTCGACCTCGAGGCGCAACGCCTGCTCTCCCTCGCGGAGGAAGCGCACCGTGGCGCGTCCGCGGTCCCGGTTGTAGCGGATCGCGTTCGAGAGGAGGTTGAAGAGCACCTGTCGGAGGCGGTCGGGCGCGAGGACCACCGGGCCCAGGTCCGGGTCCACGTCCACCTCCACCCGGATCCTGCGCTCGGCCGCGGCGTCGCGGAGCATGTCCCGCACCTCCGAGGCGAGGCGGAACGGGTCGATGGGGACGCCCGCGGCCGCGCTGACGACGGGCTCGAGGGAGCCCGCCATGCCCGCGTGGTCGAGCGCCCGCCGGAGGGTGGCCGCGGAGGTCTTCGCGATGCGCACGGCCTCCTCCACGTCGCCCGACTCCAGCCGCGCGACGAGCCGCTCGACCGCCTGGACCGGGGCCTCGATCGCCGTGCGCAGGGCGTCGAGCGCCTCGGAGGTGCGGCGTTGCGCCAGCAGCACCGCGTTGTTCGCCGACTCGAGGTCGGAGGTCTTCTTGCGCAGCGCCTCGACGCGGCGGCTCTCCGTCGCGTCGCGCGTGAGCTGGCAGACGTGCGTCACGCGGCCCCCGAGGTCGCGGACCGACGTCAGCGACACCTGCGCCCAGAACCGCGAGCCGTCCTTGCGCACGAGCCAGCCCTCGTGGTGGAGCCGTCCCTCGTCCTCGGCGAGCTTCAGCGTGCGGGCGGGGCCGTCCTCGGCACGGTCCTCCGGGCTGAACAGCGCGGGCATGTCGAGCGCGACGGCCTCCGCGTCCGTCCACCCGAAGAGGGTCTCGGCGCCGACGCTCCAGGCGGCGATCCGGCCCGACGGATCGTAGGTGTGCAGCGCGTAGTCCCGCGCGCCCTCCACGAGCAGGCGGAACCTCTCCTCGCTCTCCCGGAGGCTGCGGGCGGCGGCCCGCTCCTCCGTGACGTCCCGGCTGAAGCAGCGCACGTGCAGCAGGCGGCCGTCCTCGAAGCTCGCGTTGGCGTGGAGCCGGATCCACGCCTCCGCGCCGTCCCCGCGGCGCACGCGGGTCTCGAAGCCGCGGACCTCCTCGCCCCGCGCCACGCGCGCGAAGAGGTCGGCGAGCTCGGCCGGATCGAGGTGGAACTCGGAGAGGGCGTGCCCGACGTAGGCCTCGCGCGCGAGGCCCAGCATGTCGAGCTCGGCCTGGTTCGCGCGGACGATGCGCCCCTTGGCGTCCGTCACCACGAGCCCGAGGGGCGCGTTCGCGAAGAGCTCGGTGAGCTGACGCTCGCTCGAGCCCAGCCGGTGCAGGGCGCTCTGACGCACCAGGAACTGGCCCAGCGTCTCCCCGAGCACCTGCGCCTCGATCTCGAGGTCCTCCGCGTCTCGACGCGCCCGGTGGGAGGCGAGCTCGATCACCCCGTGGAACTCCGTCCCGAACCGGACGGGGAACGCCAGCCCGGTCCGAAGCCCGTCGGCGCGCGCCGCGTCCGTGATGAGGTCCGAGGACCCGCCGCGCTCCCCCTTCGGCGCCCGCCAGACGGGCCCCATGGCGGCCCACGCCGCGCCCGCGAGCCCCTCGCCGCGCCGGAGCGCCCCGTGCCGGACGGTCGCCTCGTACCCCCCGGCGTTCGCGGCCTTCCCGCGCCAGACGTACGCCGCGCGAAGCGCCTCGGACCGATGCTCGATCATCCAGAGCACGCCGACGTCCATGCGCATCCCGGGTCCCACCGCCTCGAACAGGCGCGGCGCCGCCTCGGCGAGCCCCCGGGCCTCGAACAGCGTCCTGGACACGCGGAACTCCGCGCGGAGCCACTCGGCCAGACGGCCGGCGCGACCCCAACCGGGGCGGTGAGGCGGACGGAGGGGGTTCTGCAATCAGGACTCCTGGCCGGCGTCGACGCGCGGGCCCGCCCCCGCGACGCTCGCCTGACATGCACGTCTGCCGGCACTCTACCCCCATCACCCCCGCCCCGTCCGGACGCCCGGGGAGCCCTCCGTCGTCGGATCGGACTCCCGCTCCGGGCGCTGACCGGGAGCCAGGCCCGCCGCAGGCCGCCGCACGCACCCCCGGGGCCGCCCGCCGGCCGCGGCGCGCCCAGGAGATCGCGCCGTCGGGCCCCCCGGCCAAGGCTACGGGCCTCCCGGCCGAGGCTACGCGGTGCGAGCGGTCTCTCCGCCGTGTCCGTCGGCCTTGCCCGACACCGCGGCGCGCATGGCCGCGACGAACCGCGACACGAGCCCCTCGGGCAGCGGGGGCACGCTGCCGACCGGCGCGGCGTCGAGGTCCTGGAGCGCCGCGCGCAGCATCACGTGCTCCCGCAACGTGCCGGCGCAGCCCGGGCACGCCGCCAGGTGGGCGTCGAACTCCTCCTGATCCAGCGGGCCGAGCGGATCGTCGAGGCTCTCGAGGAGAAGGTCCAGGAAGTGGGGGCAGGTGACGTTCATGAGACCTTCGAGGCGAGCCTCGGCTCCAGGGCGGCCCGGAGGGCGCGCCGACCGTGGTGTAGTCGCATCTTCACCGTCGTCAGGCCGAGGTCGAGCAGGGCGGCGATCTCGCGCAGGTCCTGGCCCTCGAGGTCCCGGAGCACCAGGACGACCCGATAGGAGTCCGGGAGCTTCGCGACCTCCTCCCGCACCAGGCGGCGGAGCTCGGCACGGGCCAGCGGCTCGCCGGCGCCCGAGAGGTCGCGCGCCGTGCCCCGAGAGTCGCTCGCGGCCTCGAGGGTGGCGTCGTCCGCGAACGTCACGGACCGCCGGCCCCGTGCGCGGATGCGCATGAGCGCCGCATTCACCACGATCCGATGCATCCAGGTCCCGAGGAGGCTCTCGCCCGCGAAGGTCTGGATGGAGCGGGCGACGCTGATGAACGCGTCCTGTAACGCGTCCTGGGCGTCCGACTCCTGCGGCAGGTAGCGCTTGGCGACCGCAAGCATCCGAGGCCCATGGGTGCGGACCAGCTCCTCGAACGCGAGCTCGTCCCCCCGCTGGAGGCGGGAGAGGAAGTCAGGCCCGTTCGCGCCATCGCGGGTTTCGCCATCGGAGATCATGGATAGATGGCTACCCGGACGCCCCCGGGCCGTCAACCCATGAAGGGTGCCCGGCACCGTGGGGCGTCGCAGGCGCGCGATCCGCGCGTCCGTCGTGGATCCACCGGGCGACCTGCGCTCTGCCCGGTCCGCCGGGGTTCCACGCGCATGCGGTCGGAGGTACGGGGGTGAGGAAGGAACGCGCATGGGGGACCGCGGTCTCTTGAGGAGCGCGATGGCACCGGCATGCGGCGCCGCCGGCCGCAGGGCGCGGGGGACGAGTTCGATCGGGAACGCGGGCGAGCAGGTTTCCATGGGCTGGATCGGGTGGAAGACCCCGTCCACAGTACGCGTCGGCTTTCCGGGGGGGGACAGGACTAGGGCGCGACCGTTGCTGTGGACAGGGAAACTGGGGGAAAGTGGGGATTGCGGGCCCCGAGGGTCCGAGGGCGCTGGCTCCCGTACGACGTGGACGGGATCCCATGCCGCGGGGCCTTCCTCGCGAGCACGGCACTCAAGGCTCTGATGCCGGAGATCGGAATCGAGGCCGCCACCGGGGGGAGCGGGCCGGGGGCACCCGAAATGCGACGAGCCGGGAGGGGACCCCGAGTGCGCGCGAAGCCGCTGCACGTGTGCCCCCCGCCCGTCCGACCGGATCGGTCGGCACGCGCATCCTATTCGCCGGGCTCACCCGTCGTCGGGCGCCCGCGCACGGACGCGCCCCGCAAGCTGTCGCTGCTCCACGGGACCCCCTCCCCGATGCCCGCGCGTCGGGGGCGGACCTCCGCGAGGGTCGATCCATGGCCGAGGAAGCGCCGATCCGCATCTCCCTCGCCCACGCGAGCGAGCAGGGCCTGGCCCGACTCCGAGCCCTCGTCGACGCGATCCCCGCGCGCGCGGGCTTCGCGCGGGGCGAGCGCAGCTTCCTCGACCACGCCGTCCCCACGATCGAGGACGGCACGCTCATCGTGCCTCGGGGCTGCGCACGGGAGACCTGGGCGGCGCTCTTCCAGTCGAAGGACCCCCGGGCCCTCGCGGTCGCCTTCCGTCTCTTCACGGACATCGAGCGGCGCGGCTGGGTGGAGGGGCTCTGGAGGAGCGGCTGGGGCAGTCCCGAGGGGCAGGGGAACGCGACCTGCGCGCACGGGACCGAGGGCGTGCGACGAACGGGCACGGGGAACGCGCCGCCGGACCACGGGAGCCCGCCCCCGAAGTCCGTCGCCTGAAGGATTGTGCATGAATCGCCGTGGGCAGGCCCGGGCTCGCCCTTGGCTCTCCGCGACGGTCCGTGGCCGTGCGCCACGGACGGGGACGCGAGCCGGCGCAGCGCCCGCGACCCGGGGGCCGCGCAGCCCCCTCGCGGGGCGCGTAGGCTCACACCCATGCTCCACCGCGTCCTACCCCGTTTCGCCGAGCCCGCGTACGCCCTCCTCCGCATCGTCGCGGGGCTGCTGTTCGCCTTCCACGGCGCGCAGAAGCTGCTCGGCTTCCTTCCCAGGCCGGAGAGCTCGCCGCTCGACCTGCAGGCGCAGATCGGCGGCGTCATCGAGCTCGTCGGCGGGCTCCTGATCGCGATCGGCCTCGGCACGCGCTGGGCCGCCTTCGTCGCCAGCGGCACCATGGCCGTCGCGTACACGCAGTTCCACTGGAAGGGCCGGTTCGACGACGGATTCTTTCCCATCGTCAACGGCGGCGAGCTGGCGCTGCTGTACGCGTTCGTCTTCCTCTTCGTCGCGTGCAAGGGCGCGGGGATCTGGAGCGTGGACGGCACGCTCGCGCGGAAGCGCCACGACTGATCCGCCGGGGCGCCCGCCTCCGGCCCCCGCCGCCCCCCCACTCCCGGCGAGTAGCAGCCCCCTGAGCAGGGCGCGCTGCCACGCGCGCCTCGGCCACGACTCGAGCATCCTCGAGATCGGCGTCCCCGCGGGGCGGCGCCCCTCCCCGAAGCCCCCTCAGGACGCGGTGCCGGCGGGGCGGGGGGCCCCACGACCCGCCCGGAGCATCCTCCGCGTGCGGAACGCGGCCCGGAACGCCGTGCGCTTCCAGGCGAGCGACCGCTCCCCGGCGGCCGAGGCGCGGAGAACCTCGCGGTCCTGCACGAGCCACCGGCACTCCTCGGGGAGGAGGACGAGGCTCACGTGCACGTGGGGTGCGAGCCCGATGGGGAGGCCGTGCTCCAGGCACGACGCGTAGAGCGCCTGGAAGACCGGCAGGACCTCCTCGGGCGACGGGGGTGAGGCGGCCGCGAGGTCGGTCCCGACCAGGGGGCGGAAGACGCACACGGTCGGGATCGCGCCACGCCCGGTCAGCCACCGCACCGCGGCGACGCTCGACGCGATGGGCTCGAGCCCCGCGACGAGCTCCCCGTTGACGACCCACGGGTCGAGCGAGACGCGGCGGGGCGGCGCGAGGGCGACGCAGTGCTCGATGGCGTCGAGGTAGCTCCGCAGGCCGTAGACCCTCGCCTTGCCCGGGCAGACCTCGCGGAAGCGCTCGGGGTCGAAGAGCTCGAAGCAGAAGCTCACGCGGTTCACGCCGAGCGCGCGGATGCGACGCCAGCGCTCGGGATCGGGATGCGGCGGGGTCTGGATGCCCACGAGCAGGTCGGTCTCGGCCTTCACGCGGCGCAGGATGGGCTCGAGCGCGTCGAGGAACCCGAAGTCGTCGGCGTGGCCGGCGTTGAAGTCGACGTAGGTCACGCGGCTCTCGCGCCGCGCGGCCTCTACCACCTCGAGCACGTCGTCGACGGCCTTCTCGGGGGCGTCGTCCGCGCCGAGGTTGAGTCCCACGGAGCAGAACCGGCAGTTCTCGCGCGCGTCCCGCGCGGCGCCGGGCACCCAGAAGTCGCACACGCGGCCGGCATAGATCGCGAGGTAGGTGCCCTGGAGGGTCCCCACCCGCCGCATGGACCGCCCGGACGAGGTCGTGCGGTCGTACCAGGACGGCCGCGGCGCGAGGTGGGCGCGGGCGCACGGTCGGCCGTCGCGGACCACCTGCACGGCCCGAGGCCCGCGCGCGGGGTCGGGCCGGATCTCGTAGGGGCTCGCGGCCGCGAAGGGCTCGACCACGGGGACGTTCACCCACAGGTTGCCGGGCAGCACGAGCTCGAGGCCCGAGCCGAGCCCCGCGCGGGTCCGCATCACGGGCCGTCCCCCCCGACGCTCGACGTCGGAGGCCTCCGCGATCCGGGCTCCGCGACAGAGCAGCTCGAGCTTCAACCAGCCGGGGTTGACGCTCGGATCGAGGGGGACGACGGATCGCACGGGGAGCCGACCTCCACAAGCCTCCGCGTCCGCCCCGCCTATTCGGGCTGGAAGTCCTCACGGTGGAGTCCTGCGTCGCACATCCAGCGCCAGAGCGTCGTGCGGTGGACGCCGAGGAGCCTGGCCGCGAGGGTGACGCTGCCCGCGGCCCGGTGCAGGGCGGCGCGGACGCGGTCGCCCTCGGCGACGGGGCCGCCCGCCGTGGGCCCGGCGAGCCCCGACGGGAGGTCGGTCAGGTCGACCACGTCGTCCCGGCACCGGACGACGGCGCTCTCGAGCACGTTCTCGAGCTCGCGCACGTTGCCGGGCCAGGCATGGGCCATCAACGCGTCCATCGCGTCCGGGGTGATCGACAGCACCTCCTTCCCCGTGCGGAGGGACGCGCGGCGGAGCAGGTGCTCGGCGAGGACGGGCACGTCCTCGCGACGGTCGCGCAGGGCGGGGAGATGAAGGGTGTACACGTTGAGACGGTAGTAGAGGTCCTCGCGGAAGCGCCCCTCGCGGACCTCGCGGTGGAGGTCCTTGTTCGTCGCCGCGATCACCCGCACGTTGACCGGGCGCGCGCGGTTCTCCCCCACCCGCTCGACCTCGCGTCCCTGGAGCACGCGGAGCAGCTTCACCTGGATCTTCGGCGAGATGTCCCCGAGCTCGTCGAGGAACACGGTGCCCCCTTCGGCGTTCTCGAAGCGGCCGACCCGCTCCCGCTCCGCGCCCGTGAAGGCGCCCCGGGCGTGGCCGAACAGCTCGGACTCGAGCACGCCCTCCGAGTACGCGCTGCAATTCACCGTCACGAAGGGCTTGGCGGAGCGGGGACTCTCGGCGTGGATACCGCGGGCGACGAGCTCCTTGCCCGTCCCGCTCTCGCCGAGGATCAGCACCGTGGAGTCGTAGGGCGCCACGTTCCGGATCTGCCCGACGACATCCGTCATGGCCGGGGAGGCGCCGACGAGGCCGTGGAAGGCCCAGCGCTCGCGGATCGCGCGCTCGACGTGCTCGCGCGCGGTCACGTCCCTGAGCGTCACGGCCACGTCGCCTCCGCCGAGCGGGGCGGCGTCGATCTTGACCGAGACCGTCGTGCCGTCCGCGCGGCGGAGGTCGACGGGGAAGTCACGCTGCGTGAGGTTCTGGTCGCGGGCGTCGTGCGCGGCGCACTTCGGCCCGCAGAACGAGCAGCACATCGCCTCCTTGCACGGACGTCCGATGAGCTTCTCGGCATCGACGCGGAGCAGACGGGCCGCCGTCGCGTTCATCATGCGGATGCGGGAGTCGCGGTCGACGATGTACACGCCGACCGGCAGCACCTCGAGGAGCGCGTCGAGATGGGTCGTTCCGCCGGCGGCTCCCGTGTTGGAGGAGGACGACTTCGTCGCATCCGGAACGTTGCGGTGCATCGTGCTCATGTCGGTTCTCCGCGGTGCTCACTGGGGTAACGCACGGCACGGGCCTTGTATTGCCGATGCACGGGTCGCGGTTCCCTGTCCAACATGAACATGCAACAAACTGCATCTCCCGTCGACTCGGAGGCCTCCCCGAGCGCCGCGTTCGGCCCTTCCCCCCGGTCGTGAGTGGTCCGTTCCCTACAGAGGGGTCGTCGGGCCGGGCCCCCCGGGCCGGGAGCCGACCCCGGTGCCCTGCCATGAGAGGTCTCGCCATCCCCCTCGCGGCTCTCTGCCTCGTGGTCGCGGGGTGCGAGCGATCCGTGCCGCCCGCGCCGAGGCCGCGGCCCGATGCCGCGTACGCGGGCGCCGACTCGTGCTCGCGGTGCCACGTGGAGGCGTCGCGCGCCTGGGGTGCGTCTCCGCACGGCAAGCACGGGACGTTCGTGGCCCACCCCGAAGGCGGCGCGGACGGCGCGGTGGGCTCGAAGTGGATGCAGGCCTACCTCCGCCGGCGCCCGGACGGGCTCCACGCGATCCTGCCGCAATGCTTCGACCTGCGCACCCAGGCGTGGCGGTCCGTCCCGCAGGTGCTCGAGGAGATCGCGGGGCCCTTGACCGCGCCGCACGCACCCGCGGGAGGGGTCCCGCTCGAGCGACGCACCTTCGAGACCGACTGCGCAGGCTGCCACGCGAGCATGGCGTGGCATCGCCTCGAGCCGGCCACCGGGGCCATGCGAAGCGGCTGGGCCTCGCTGTCCATCGACTGCGAGGCGTGTCACGGGCCCGCGAGGGCGCACGGCGACGCGTGGACGCACCTCTCCACGGAGGCGCCCCTCGCCCGCCTGCAGGACCTCTCGCCCCGCGCCAAGACCGCGGTCTGCGCCCGGTGCCACGGAGGGCCACCCACGCAGGGGGACGTGGGTCCAGCCGACGCCGAGCACCTCGTCGCCGTGCTCGACGATCGCCGCGGCCTCTTCCCCGACGGCCGCGCGGCGGGGCAGGTCTACCAGTACCCGACGTTCGTGCGGAGTCCGTGCCACCGGAAGGGCGGTCTCACGTGCACCGACTGCCACGACGCCCACGGCCCGGGACTTCGGGGGGGACCCGACGTCGACGCCGGCTGCCGCCGGTGCCATCCCGCGATGGCCTCGAGGGCGCACACCCACCACGACGCGCGGGGGACGGGCGCGAGCTGCGTCGAGTGCCACATGCCGCGCCTGCTCACCGGGCTCACGGCGCACCAGCGGGATCACCGGATCTCCGTGCCGCTCCCCATGCTCGAGGGCGTGCCCGACGCGTGCACCGCGTGCCACAAGGACCGCACGAAGGCCTGGGCCACGGAGGCGTGGAAGACGCGCTGGGGCGAGCCTCCGCGCGCCGACCTCGACGCCGTAGAGGCGATCCGCCTCGCGCGCGCCGGCGACGCGCGTGCG
>JAYTCP010000412.1:0-5532 GCA_043736435.1 Planctomycetia bacterium
CGGAGGAGCCGCCGCCCGCGAAGCCAGAGGACCCGGGTCTCTCCGCGGAGCGTCGCGCCGCGAAGGCTCTCCCGATCTCGCTGCTCCTCGTCATCGACCGGAGCGGCAGCATGGGGGTCCAGGGGAAGCTGTCGATGGCGCTACAGGCCGCGGAGGAGGCGGCGGCCACGCTCTCCCCCACCGACCGCGTGGCGGCCATCACGTTCGCCGACACGGCGACCGTCAACGCACCGTTCCGCCCGGCGTCCGTCGCCGCGGCCATGGGGCTCGTGGGGAACGTAGAGGCCGACGGGAACACGGACATCTTCGAGGCCCTCGTCGTCGCCGAGCGCACGATCGCCGCCGAGACGAGCCCGATCCGCCACATCCTCCTGCTGACCGACGGCGAGCAGTCGAGCCCGGCCTTCTTCACCGACCTCGTGACCCGCATGCGGGACCAGGGCATCACGATCACCACCGTGGGCCTGGGCGATCGCGTGGCGGAGTTCTTCCTGAAGAGCCTGGCGCGCCAGGGCGGCGGGCGGTTCTTCTTCGCGCCGGGCCCGAAGGACCTGCCGCGGGTGCTGATCCGGGACACGCGCCGGGTCGTGGACGCGCGCCTCGACCGCGCGGCGAAGGCAGGGCTCGCCGACCCGCCGAAGGCGCCCACGACCACGCCGCCGCCCCCTCCCACGCCGCCCGCGGCGCCCCCGACGCCCCCGCCTCCGAGCGAGCCACCCATCGAGCAGACGACGCCCCCGCCCGCGCCGCCGCCGGCGGCGCCGGCGTCCCTTCCCCTGGTGCGCGAGCGGCCGCACGAGGCGCTGGTCGGCGTCAAGACCCTGCCCTCCGTGGGCGCGCCGCGGCGCGGACGCCTCGGCCCGGGCGCGATCCCGATCCTGCGCCGAGCCGCCGAGGAGCCCGTGCTCGCCGCGGGTCGGCCGGGACTCGGGCGCGTGCTCGTCCTGGCGCTGCCGCTCTCGGATCCCGCGTGGCGCGCGTGGGGCGAGACCCCGCGCGTCGTGTCGCAGGCGGCGCGCAGCGTGATCGCGCCCGCGGAGGAGGGGCCCGTCCTCGTGACGCGGGTCACGGCCGAGCCCGACGGCGATCGGGTCCGGATCTCCGTGCCCGACGGGATCCCTCTCGCCGAGGTCGCCGCGTCGGTGCGCGTCACCGTGCACGGCCCCACGGGCGAGGTGGCGGCGGTGCCCCTCGGCGTCGAGGACGGCGAGGTCGTCTTCCGCCTGCCGACCGCCGCGGCGGACGTCGACGTCGCGACGGTCCGCATCACGGTGACGCCTCCCGAGGGCGAGGCGCGGGTCCTCCCCCCGCTGGCCTACGTGCCGCGGGCCGGGCGCCCCCTCCTGACGGCGCCGCCGGATGCGGACGGCCTGGCGGCGGCGCTCGGCGCCCCGCTCCTCTCGCACGACGACGGGGCGCTTCCCCGCATCCCGCGGGGGCGGGTGCCGCGCGACGTGCCGCTCGCTCCGGTGCTCCTCGCGCTGGCCCTGCTCCTCCTCCTCGTGGACGCGGGCCTCCACCGGCGCACGCTCACACCGGGTCGCCCGCGATGAACGACCGCCCCGTCCTCTCCCTCTCGATCGGGGACCCGTGCGGGATCGGCCCCGAGATCGCCGTCCACCTCGCCTCCCACCCGCCGGCCGGCGTCGCCCTGCTCCTGTGCGGGGACGCGCGCGTGCTCGCCCGGGCGCGCCCCCTCGCCCCCGGTCGGGCCTCATCGGCACAAGAGCCCCAGATCCCCCTCGTCTCCGGCCCCGACGAGTTGCGTGAGCGGGGTCTCTCCGTCGGCCTCGACGCGGACTCGGACGCGATCGGGCGCGCCACGATGCCCGGCGACCTCCCGCCGCTTTGCCGGATCGACGCCCGCGCGGGGGCCGCGAGCCACGGCTGGGTGCGGCGCGGCGCGGACCTGGCCCTGTCCGGCGCGGTCGCGGCCCTGGTGACCGGGCCGATCCACAAGGAGGCGTGGGGACTCGCCGGGGTCCTCGAACCGGGGCACACGGAGGCGCTCGCCCGTTGGGCCGGCGTGGAGCGCGTCGTCATGCTGATGGCGGGCGGCCCCCTCCGCGTGACGCTCGCCACGATCCACGTGCCCCTGCGGACGGTCCCGGGGCGCCTGACGTCTCTGGGGATCCTCGCGGACCTGCGCATCGTCGCCCACGACGCGCGGACGCGCCTCGGCCTGCCCGCGCCGCGGATCGCGGTCTGCGGGGTGAACCCCCACGCCGGCGAGGGAGGCCGCTTCGGCGACGAGGACGAGCGGATCGTCCGGCCCGCCGTCGTGGCGGCGCGCGCGGAGGGGATCGACGCGAGCGGGCCGTGGCCGGCGGACGCGTGCATCCCGAAGGCGGCGGCGGGCGCGTACGACGTGGTCCACGCGCTCTACCACGACCAAGGCCTCGTCGCCGTGAAGACGATCGCGCCCCGTCGCGCGGTGAACGTGACGCTCGGCCTGCCCTACGTGCGCACGAGCGTCGATCACGGCACGGCGTTCGATGTCGCGGGGGCCGGGGTGGCCGACCCTTCGTCGCTCGAGGCGGCCGTCGCGCTGGCGCTCGAGATGGCGGGGCGGAGCTCGCGGTTCGGATCTCAATGAACGTTGTCCTCGGGCCGACCTAGAGTGTGGGGGCTGCCTCGGCGACGCGAGCGCGCCACGCGGGTGCGCGTCCCCGGGCCTGCGTCCCGCTTCCCCCGTCCGCCTGCGTCACCGAACCGGAAGGCTCCCCGCGATGGACCGCCAGAGCACCGACCTCCTCGACTTCTTCGGCTCGAAGGGCACGAAGAAGGCGGGCGGCGCGCGCGCACGTGCGAGCAGCCCCCGCGAGCCCCGGGGATCCTTCGTCTTCGGCCGCGTCCACGTGCTCCTCGGCGCAGCGGGCGTGGTCGTGCTGATGCTCCTCTCGTTCGTCTTCGGCCTGAGCGTCGGCCGGAGGAAGGCCGCGCCGGGCGAGGTCACCCTGGTCGCGAAGGCGGTACCGCGCCCCTGGACGATCCGCTCCCGCAACCTCCCCCGCGTGGGCTCCGGCGCCGAGGCCCTCGTGGAGGTGGCCCGGGCCGAGTTCGCGCGGGCGTTCCCGGTCCTCGCTCCCCACATCGACACCCAGCAGGTGTACGACAGGAAGGGGAAGCTCGACCCGGGCATGTTCCGCCTGGTGATCCGCGGCTTCCCCTCGCGCGACGCGGCCGAGTCCTGGTGCAACGACCTCTACGTGTGGTCCGTCGGCGACTACGTGCCCTTCGTCGGCGCCCGGCCGGAGCAGATCGGCCCGTAGCCGCGGGCGGACGTCGAGCACGGGTCGACCCACGTCCCCCGGGGGGCTCGGGAGGACGGCCCGGCCCAAGGTGGACGCCCGGCCCGATCGGCCGGAGAATCCGCGGCTCGTCTCCGAACCGCCCGGAAGGTCCGTCCATGTCGATCCACAAGAGCCTGAAGCAGAAGGACACGCTCAATCGCAGCCGGAGCGTGCTCACCCGGTGGGAGCGCATCCTCAAGCTGACCGAGGATGGGCGCTGGAAGGAAGGCGACGCGCCCACGGGCCTGCCGAAGGTCCGGACGTACTGGCGCCAGCGCAAGCGCAAGAAGGAAGCGGCGGCGACCGTGGCGGGAGCGCCGGGAGCGCCGGCGGCGGCGGCGACCGTGGCGGGCGCCAAGGGCGCAGCGGCCCCGGCGGCAGGCGCCAAGGGCGCGGCCCCGGCGGGCGGCGCGAAGGCCGCGGCGACCGTGGCGGGCAGCGACAAGGCCGCGGCTCCGAAGAAGAAGTAGACCGGCCGAGGCTGGCCGGCCGAGGCCGAGGTGCAGATGGCGTGCGCCTCCACGGGACGGCGCCGGCACCCGACGCGGACGCGGAGCCGAGGCCCCGGCGCCCGGGTCGCCCGAGCCGCGTCCATCCGAGCCCCTCGCGGCGACGACGGGCGGCGAACCCTACTCGAGAACCGACTGTCCGCAGGCGTTGCGCCGCGTCCGATGCGCTCCCCGCCGCCCCGGGCGGCGGGGGGACGGCGGCTACCGCGGCGTGGTGGGGCGGGGGCCCGTCGGCTTCCGCCCCTTCTCGGGCTCCTTCGGGAAGTCGGTCAGCGTGGTCGGGTGCGCGCGCGCCCACGCGACGACGCCGGCGGCGTCCTTCGCGTTCGCGCCCGCGAGCACGTTGAACGCGTCGACGAGCACCGTCTCGACGACCGTGCGCTCGATGGAGGCGTCGAGGACCCTCATGTCGAGGACCATCCCGTCGACCGCGGTGCCGATCACGGGATTGGCGATGTTGCTCGCCTGCGCGATCTCGACGTCGTAGTCCCGGACGTAGCTGAGCTTCGTCAGGGACTCGAACACGACGCGGGGCGAGGCGCCGTGCCCCGAGATCCGCTTGACGATGTGGACGATCGCGCGCGGGTCGCCGAGCAGCGCGAGGGCGCGCGCGGCGTTGGCGACGATCCCGGGATGCGAGGAGCCGAGCGCGCGCACGTAGGGGATCGCGGTGTCGTCGTGCCCGAACGAGGCCGCCGCGAGGACCGCCTCCCGACGCACGTCCGGGTCGCGATCGCGGACGCCGGAGAGGATCAGGGGACGCAGCGCGCTCTCGTCCGCCAGGTCGGCCAGGCGACGGCAGGCGGCGCGACGTACCGCCGGGTCGCGGTCGAGGAGGAGCGTGCGCGACGCGGTGAGGAGCTCGGCCGGGTCCGCCTTCGCGAGGCGCTGCTCGGCCGCCCGCGCGAGGGGCGCCTCGCCCGTCGCCGCGGTGCGCAGCGTCTTGAGGAGGCTCGCGTTCGCGACGCGGGCCGTGGCCGACGCGGCCTCCGTGGCGCGTGCGAGGGCCTCCGCCTCGATCGGGAGCATCCACTCGCCGCCGTAGCGCACGAGACCGCTCCGACGTCGGGCCTCCTCCGCCGGCATCCACTGGCCGTCGAGCTTCTCGAACCCGAGGGCGCGGCGGGCCGCGGCGTGATCGGGGTCCATCGCGAGGATCGCCTGGTACGCGGCCCGGGAGGCCGTCACGGCCCCCGCGGCGTCGGCGCGGAGCGCGAGCCGGAACCAGCCCTCCACGTCTCCGGGCGCGAGGGCGGCGGCGTCCTTGCGGAGCGTCGCGTTCGGGCCGTCGCCCACGTCGACGGAGGCTACGGCCTCGGGGGGCAGGCGGACCGCCCCGTCCGCGGTGGTGACCGTCACCGTGCCGTCGGGCCCGGTCGTGGCCGTCCCCTCGAGGACGAGCCCGTCCCGCGTCGTCACGACGTCGGCGAGGGCGACGCCCGTCCCCGGCAGCACCGCCGCGGGGACGCCGATCAGGGCCACGGCGCAGAGGACGTGGAGTCGGGTCGAACGGGCGGCCGAAGGCCAGCAACGGGACGACGGGGGACGGGGCATCGCGGCACTCTCCCACGAACGCCGCGCGGGGAGGGACCGCGCGGCAGGGCGTGTGCCCCCTGCTATCAACGTCGGGTCCCGGGGTCCGCCTCGGCCGACCCGGGCGATGCCCCCCCGGACGCCCGCCGGCGGGTCAGCGCGACGAGCGCGATGGCGGGGACGAGCAGCGCGGCGAG
>JAYTCP010000413.1:0-2232 GCA_043736435.1 Planctomycetia bacterium
TCACCGAGGCAGCCCAGGCGCAGGAAGCACCCGGAGGCCGCCGCACCTTGGATGCCGGGAGGGGCATCGCGGTCGCAACGCAAGCGATGCATCGGTCTCGTCCCGGCTCGGCGCATCCGGTCCCCGCCGGCGCACGACCCTACCGCGGGCGCACCCTCGACGACGGACCCAGCGCGGCGAAGCGCGCGGGCAGGGCCTCGCCTAGCTTCGCCAGGAAGAGGCGGCGGATCGCGTCGTACCCGCGCTCGTTCGGGTCCTCGAGGTTGAAGTAGTACCAGTACGTCGGGTCGGACGGGTCGTGATGCGGGTTCGACGCGTCCCGGCAGTGGATGCCGTGGCCCAGCATCACCCGGTGGACGTCGACGACGTGCGCGAACAGGTGACGCGCGCAGGCGTCGCGGATCACGCGATTGTACTCCGCGTGGATCGCGAGCCCGTCCGGCCATCGGGGAAGCCAGAAGGCCACGCCCGCGTTCTCGAGGTCGCCGACGCCGTCGGTCGGGTCGTAGATCGTGCCGACGAAGACCGCGCACCCGCCGGGGAACCGGCTCGAGATGGCGGCGAGCATCCGGTCGAGCCGTGCCTCGAACCGCTCGATCCACGGCCGGGCCGCGGCCAGGGTCGCCCCGTACATGGCGCCTTCGCGCGGCTCACCGTGGCCGTACGGGTGGATCAGGTCGATCCCGCCGGTCGACACGAACACCAGGCCGAACGTGTCCGACGCCTGGCGAGGGAGGGACCGCACGGTCACCTCGTGATCGATCGAGCTCGAGGACAGGGTCGCGAGCTCGAGGCGCGTGATCCGCGGGAGCACGGTCGTGAGATCCGCCGTGCCCACGTCGGGGTGGCGCGCCCGGTCGTTGCGCACGACGAGGTCGACGAAGCCGAGGCCCGGCGGAGCGCCGTACCCCACGGCCACGCTGTCCCCGAGGGAGACGGCGACGACGGGCCCCTCGTGCCAGACGCCGTTCGACCACGGGGCACGGTCGAAGGCCACCGCGACGGGCCCCTCGCCCATGGGGCCCGGGATGCGGAGCGCGTACCACGCCGTGATCGGCAGGAGGAGCACGGCGGCGCAGACCGCCGGCCGGAGCGCGAACCATCGGGGGCGGCGCGCCGTCGCCGCCGTTGCCCGTCGGGCGAGACGGCGCCGGAGGTCGGTGGCGACCCAGGCGAGCAGCCCGAGGGAGACGACGGCGCTCGCCACGTCGAGCGGCAGGGAGATCGTGAGCGCGCGCCGGACGCCGACGAACGAGGCCGCGGCGAGGGCACCGAGCAGGACCGAGGCGGCGACGATGCGCACCACCCGGGCCAACCTCCTCGGCTCGGGCGTCGGTAGATGGGGTACGCGTGCGTGCATCGCCTCACACTGTAGGCTGCGAGACGATCCCGCGAGCGGGCCACCGGATCCAGCGGGCCTGGCGGTGCACGCTTGCCCCCGCCGAAAGTAAGCGTACGCTAACCAATGTGCTCGCCGCCACCCCCGCGCGGCTCTGCTTCCTGTACGTCCCTCTCGCGGTGGGCAACGCGCCATCCGTCGTCGCGCTGGGTGCGGCGCGCGGCACTCCCCTCCTGTTCTTGGCGCTCTCCCTCCAGGAGTCCTCGATGCTCTTCGTCGCGGCAACGCTGGGGGCAGCGACAGCGCGCTGCGCAGCCTGGTTGTTCCGGGGGCCGTAGGACGACCAGCGCAGGGGTTCATTGAGCGCGGCAGGCGCGCAGCCCGAGGCCGAGCGGACGTCGCGGGCACGAGATCGCGCGCGTCATCGGGTGCGCGGCGGGCCCACGCGCACGAGCCGGTACGCGCACCGCGGGGCGGGGTCGACCCAGACCGCCGGGTACGCCGTCGCGCCCCCGAGCGCACGGACGCCGACCGTCGCGTCCCACGCGAACGCGTCCGCGAAGGCGCCGGGGCGCTGGTCGAGCAGCCCCTGGTTGACGAGGACGAGGTCCACCTCGGCCGCGAGCCAGCCGGGAACGTCGGCGTCGGCGACGGCGCCGGGCAGCGCGACGTAGGTCGCGCGGCCTTCGACCAGCCAATCGGGAGGCACCGTGCGCGACGGCCGCACGAGGACGCGCGCGCCGGCGTGCTCCGGGCGGGAGAGCACCTCCGCGGCGGCGAGCGACGCCGCCGACACGGGGGTGCGCGCCCACGGGTTGCCCGCGACGACGGCCAGCGCGAGGGCCACCACGGCGAGGCCGCCCGCGAGCGGCACCGCGACGCGACCGGCGAGG
>JAYTCP010000414.1:0-2497 GCA_043736435.1 Planctomycetia bacterium
CCCCCCGGTGTCGCGCGCCGAGAACATGCGTGTGTTCGTACCCGTGGCAGGTTACGCTTTGGCGACTACCTTTCCTTGGAGAATCGAATGCGCTTGATCGTCCTCGCCTTGTTTCTCGCGCTCGCGGGTTGCGCCTCCGGTGCGCCCGCTTCCATCGACCGAAGCGCAACGGCGCAGGCCGTGACGCCCGTCAACACGCTCGGCTTCCGGCCCGAGGTCCAGGCGTTCGCGGGCATCCCCATCGACGTGACCGACTGCCTTGTCACCACCGGGACGAACGTGCTTCGGGACGTGGTGGACGGCGCGCGGTGCGTGCTGAACAAGTTGGTGCCCATCGTGACGCCGCCCGCTGCCCCGTCGTACGCGCCGCAGGCCGCGCCGTGCTTCGTGGATGAGCAGGTGACCGAGATGGTTCCCGAGACTCGACTCGTCCCCCGCACGCGCACGATTCGCCGCGAGGTGCCCGCCGCGCCTCGGTCCGCACCGTGCGCGCCCGCCCCGCAGTACGCCCCGGCGCCGCAGAGAGCGCCGGGGTGCGAGCCCGTGTGCGTCGGGACGTCGTGCGCGCTGCCGGGTGGAAGGTAGCCATGTACGTCGAAAACAAAGCGAAGGGCGCCGTCGAGCGCGACTACCGCCCCGACCTCGCAACCACCCGCCCGATCATGCCCTTCTTCGTCACGATCATGCGATCCCCCGAACCGGACGAGAAGTGTGCGGACAAGCCGATGTCCGACTCGGACTTCGTGTGCATCATGACCATCGATGCCGGGTCCGCGCGTGAGGCGTGCGGGCGGGCTTTGCTGGCCTACCTATGGAACAAGCCGTCCGTGCCGGTCACGGCCACGGCTGACCAGCGGTGAAGCCCCGCATATGGTGGGCATGGCTGCTCGGCGTCCCATGGGGCGGGTGCGCGACCTACGCCCCCGTCCTCCCGCCCGTCGAGCCGCCGCCGGTCGTCCAGCCGCCGGACTTCCCGCCGCCGCCCCCGCCTACGGGTCCTCTGCCTCCGATCGAGGGGTTCCCTGCGGTCGGCACGTCCAAGGTCGCCGTCATCGCCGCATGGGGGCCTGGCGGCGACCTGCCAGAGAACTCTGGTGAAGATGATGTGGCAGCCTACGTGCGATCCATCGACGGGCGGGACGCCGAGGTCCATGTGATCTTCCGCGACGGGAAGGTCTTCCGTGTCGTTGTCACCTACCTCGTGACGCCCGGGGGTGGCTGATGCGCTACGAGGACGTCACCGCTCTCATCGAGCACGCGACCGCAACGCAGGAGATCGCTCCCGGGGTGCGGGCCTACTCGGACGGACGAACCCTCCCCGTCGCGCTCGGTGTCGGGCGCGCGGGCTCGGAGTTCCGGCTGGCGATCTTCTCGAGCGACCAGATCGTCGCGGACGAGCTCGTCGCCAGCGCCGCGGGTGAAGCCGACGTCTACCTGATCCCCTGGGTGTCGCCCCGCGTCACCTCGTCGTGGACCCAGCAGCCCCACGAGATCATCGGAATCGGCCGGCAGGTCGGTCCCGTGGGGCTGGGGTGGGTCGGCACGGGGGGCATCGTCGTGCGCTCGTCCGAGGACGACAAGGTGCTCCTCCACGTCACGAACGAGCACGTCGTCGGGGAGCGGGCCCCCAGGGGTCGAGTGATGCACCAGGGCGGGCGGTCCTACGGCGTCGTCTGGAAGACGGGCGGGCTGTCGTTCGACGTCTCCAACCGATACGACGTCGGCACGGTGGCGATCGACCGCACGCGGCGGATCAACGCGACCTACGAGCAGGGCCTGGACGACAACCTCCTCGGCATCCGGCGCATGACCCCTGACGACGTGGGGCGCCGGTTCACGAACACTGGTCAGACGCGCGGGACGATGTTCGGGTCCTGCATCGCAGTCGACGTGCGGGACCTCGCGGTCGGCTACAACGGCGGGGCGGCGAGGTTCACGGACCAGGCCGCGTTCGTCGGCGAGGACGGCAAGCCGTTCAGCGTCGGCGGGCACTCTGGCTCGACCATCGCGTGCGTGAACGACAAGCACGCCGTCGCGCTGCTGTTCGCGGGCGGCCGGGACGGGCAGGGTCGAGACGTCACGTTCGCCAACGCCGACATTCCAGGCGCGATCGTCGCGGGTGGCGGCATCCCGAAACTACTGTCCTAGGAGTCCCCATGCTCACGATCCTCGCCCTCGCCGCCCCGCTGCTCGCCGCCCTCGGGCCGTTGCTCACCGTGGTCCTCGGCCTCGTCGTGATCGGCCTGCTTTGGTGGGCGACGACCATGCTCCCCCTGCCGGGGCCGGTCAAGACGGCGCTGATGATCGTGTTCATCATCGTCCTGTTCGTGATCGTCCTGCGGTTCCTGCTCCATGCGTTCCCCGAGTTGGGGAGCCTGTAGCTCGTGCCCGAAATCCGCATAGTCTCCCGCACCCCGTGGTGGCTCCGGTCGGCCTTCCGCGCGTGGGTGAAGGACAGCCTCACGACGCTGGGCTCGGCGCTGGTCGTGGACGTGGC
>JAYTCP010000415.1:0-2493 GCA_043736435.1 Planctomycetia bacterium
CGCGTCGAGGGTCTCGACGCCGGCGCCGACGACTACGTGGTGAAGCCGTGCGCGCTGTCCGAGGTGCTCGCCCGGCTCCGCGCGCTGCTGCGGCGCGGCGGCGGCGCGGGACCCGTCCTGCGGTTCGCGGACGTCGAGCTCGATCCTGCCCGCGGCACGGTGACCCGCGCCGGGCACCGCCTGGACCTCCGCCCACGGGAGTACGCGCTGCTCGAGTACTTCCTGCGTCATCCCGACCAAGTCCTCACCCGCCAGAGCCTGTACGAGCACGTGTGGGAGCACGACTTCGACGGGCTCTCGAACGTGCTCGAGGTGTACGTCCGCTACCTGCGGACCCGCCTCGAGGCGCACGGCCCCCGCCTGGTGCAGACGGTCCGTGGGCGCGGCTACGCCCTCCGTCGCGACGAGGAGCCCGCGTGACGCTGCGCACGCGCCTCTCCCTGTTGACGACCGCGCTCCTCGCGGTGGTGCTCGCCGTGGCGGGCGTCCTCCTCGAGCGCTTCGCGGCGCGCGACGTCGAACGCTCGCTCGCGGACCGCGCGCGGGAGCGCGCGCGCGGGGCGACCCCGGCCTCCTTCGGCCCCGCGTCGGGTGCCCCGAAGCCCGCGGGGGGCGCATCCTCCGCCGCGGACGAGGTGCGGACCGTGCCGCGGGACACCGATGGCGCCCACGTCGAGATCTTCCTCTTCACCGTGGGCGGCGGCGTGTCGGTCAACCCCACCACGCCGCGGGCGCACGCCGCGTCGGGGCCCGCGCGCTTCGAGGCGGAGGTCGCCCGCAGGCTCCTCGTCCCCTCCGCGCCGGGCACGGTCGCTCACCACGTCCTCGGCGGCCGCGAGTACGTCGTCACCTCGGCCCCCGCCCCGCCCATCGGTCCCGGCATGCCGCCGCCACACGCTCTGCGCGGTCGTGCGCGCCGCGACGCGGCCGGCGCCGATCGCGGGGCTCCCATGGACGACGGCGCGATGGGCGACCCGCCCCCGCCGCCCCCGCCGCCCCCGTCCGGCGAGGACGCGCCGCCTCCGCCGCCCGGCGACTCCCCGCCGCCTCCGGGCGACGACGTGCCGCCGCGCCGCGGCGGCAACCGCACGGTGGCCGTCGTGTTCCTCGAGGCGGGCCCGGCGCTCGACGGGCACGACGCGTTCGTGCTCCGCCTCGGCGGCATCGGGATCGGCGCGGTGCTCGTCGGCGGGCTGCTCGCCTTCGCGCTCGCGGGCCGCATGCTGCGGCCGGTGCGCGCGGCGGCCGTCGCCGCCGAGGCCGTCGAGCGCTCCACGCAGCGCCTTCCCGCGCCCGCGTCGAACGACGAGCTCGGCCGGCTCGTGGGCGTGCTGAACGGCATGCTCGGCCGCCTCGAGGCGGCCTCGGATCGTGAGCGCCTGTTCCTCGCGACCGCCTCCCACGAGCTGCGTCGCCCGCTGACCGCGTTGCTCGGCGAGCTCGAGCTCGCGGGCGCACCGGGCCGCGGCGTCGAGGAGCTCCGCTCGGCCCTCGTGCTCGTAGCGGGCGACGCGCGGGCCATGTCCCGGCTCGTGGACGACCTCCTCCACCATGCGCGGGCCCGCGCCGGCACGCTGCGCCTCGTGGACGGCGAGGCGACGCTCGTCGACGTCGTGGCCGACGCGGTGCGCCGCGCGGGCCGGGTCGTGCCAGGCCTCGGTCCCGTCGAGGTCGCGCCCCTGCCCGCCTTGCTGCTGCGGGTGGACGCAGACGCGCTCCGCCAGGCGATCGAGAACCTGCTCGTGAACGCGGGGGGGCACGGGGGGCCGGGCGTGCGCGTCGCGCTGCGGGCCGAGCGGGACGGAAGCGGGATCGCGATCCACGTGGAGGACGACGGCCCGGGCATCCCGCCCGACGAGCAGACGACGATCTTCGAGCCGTTCGGCCGGGGCGACCAGGCGCGCACGGTCCCCGGCACCGGGCTCGGCCTCACGATCGCACGCGACGTCGCGGCCGCGCACGGGGGCGCGCTGACGCTCGTCTCGCCGACGAGGACGGGCGACACGTCACGGCCCGGCGCGCGCTTCACGCTGACGCTGCCCGCGGCGCGCGTCCTCGACCTCCCCGCCGGTCCTGTAGCCCGCGATCCCGGAATCCCCGGCGTGACGGGGCCCGGGCGCTCCTAGCTGCGCTTCGACGCGCCCTTGCCCGCGGGCTTGCCGCCCGCGCTGCGCATGCCGGACTTCGCGCCGGCGACGAGGCCCCCCTTGACGAGGCCGGCGTTCCCGCCCGCCGACTTCGTGCCGCCGGGGCGTCCACCGGTCCCGAGGCCCTGCTCCGCGCGTCCGGGTGCCGCCGCACGACGCACGTCCTTCGCGTGTCCGTGGTCCTTCTTCTTCGCCGGAGAGAATTTCTTCGCGCCGCGTGCCTTGCCGGTGGCCATGGTAAAGCTCCCAGGAGGCATGGAGATTCGCGCCTCGTGCACCGGTTGTACGCGCCCGGCGCCGCGACCTGCATCTCCCTCCGGGTGGCGACCTGCGGAAGTGTGTCAGA
>JAYTCP010000416.1:0-7311 GCA_043736435.1 Planctomycetia bacterium
GGCTTCGCCATGAGGCCGCGCATGCCGGCGAGCTGGCGGATCTGCTCGATCGAGCCGCGTGCGCCCGACTCCGCCATCGCGAAGATCGGGTTGAGGTAGGGCTTGCCGTCGCGCTCGTCGCGGCGCAGCGAGTCCATCATGCGGGCGCCGATGCGCTCGCGGGCGGCGGTCCAGCAGTCGATGATCTGGTTGTAGCGCTCGCCCTGGGTGATCACGCCCTTGCGCAGGTTGGCCTCGATGCCCTGGACCTGCGTCTCGGCCTCCTGGAGGATCCCGACCTTCTCGGCCGGCACCTTCATGTCGTTCTTGCCGAACGACATGCCCGAGCGCGTCGCGGACTTGAACCCCAGCTCCTTGATGTCGTCGAGGAGGCGGAGGGTGCTGCCCTTGCCGAGCAGCTTGTGGCAGTCGCTGATGACGCCGCCGATGGCCTTCTTCGTGAGGCTGTAGTTGTAGAACGGCATCCCGTGCGGGAGGATGTCGTTGAAGAGCACGCGGCCGACGGTCGTGTCGACGCGGGACAGGGGCTCCCACTTGCCCGGGGCGCGGGCGACGATCGTGCCCTCGGACAGCTTCAGGATGACCTTGTCGTGGACGCGGAGCTTGCCCGACGCGTAGGCGAGGAAGACCTCGTTGCGGTGGGTGCACGCGGGGACGCGCTTCTGCTTCGTGTCGTGGTCGACGGTCAGGTAGTAGATGCCGAGGACGATGTCCTGCGACGGCGAGATGATCGGGCCGCCGTGCGCCGGCGAGAACACGTTGTTCGTCGACAGCATCAGCGTGGTCGCATCGACCTGCGCCTCGAACGAGAGCGGCAGGTGGACGGCCATCTGGTCGCCGTCGAAGTCGGCGTTGAAGCCCGTGCAGACCAGGGGATGGATCCGGATCGCATTGCCCTCGATCAGGATCGGCTCGAACGCCTGGATGCCCATGCGGTGGAGCGTGGGCGCGCGGTTGAGGAGGACGGGGTGCTCGTGGATGACCTCCTCGAGGATGTCCCAGACCTCCTTGTCCTTGCGCTCGAGCATCTTCTTCGCCGACTTGATCGTGTCGGCGTAGCCGAGCTCCTTGAGGCGTCGGATGATGAAGGGCTGGAAGAGCTCGAGGGCGATCTTCTTGGGCAGGCCGCACTGGTGCAGCTTCAGGTCGGGGCCCACGACGATCACCGAGCGGGCCGAGTAGTCGACGCGCTTGCCGAGCAGGTTCTCGCGGAACCGGCCCTGCTTGCCCTTGATCATGTCCGTGAGGGACTTGAGCGGCCGGTTCGACGAGCCGAGCACGCTGCGGCGGCACCGGGCGTTGTCGAAGAGGGCGTCCACCGACTGCTGGAGCATCCGCTTCTCGTTGCGGATGATGACCTCGGGGGCGTTGAGGTCGAGCAGCTTCTTCAGGCGGTTGTTGCGGTTGATCAGGCGGCGGTAGAGGTCGTTGAGGTCCGACGTCGCGAAGTTGCCGCTGTCGAGGAGCACCAGGGGGCGCAGGTCCGGCGGGATCACGGGGATCACGTCGAGCACCATCCACTCCGGACGGTTGCCCGAGTCCCGCAGCGACTCGACCGTGCGGAGGCGCTTGAGGATGTCCTTGCCCTTCTGCTTCGACTTCGTGGCGGCGAGGTCGGCGCGCAGCTCGCGCGAGAGCTTCACGAGGTCGAGCTTGGCCAGCATGGCCTTGACCGCCTCGGCGCCCATGGCGGCCTTGAAGGCGTCGCCGTACTTGTCCCGGGCCTCGCGGAACTGCTCCTCGGTGAGGAGCTGGCGCTCCTTGAGCGGGGTGTCCCCGGCGTCGACGACCACGTAGTCCTGGAAGTAGATGACGCGCTCGAGGCTGCTCGTCTTCATCGCGAGCAGGGTCCCGATGCGGGACGGCATCGCCTTGAAGAACCAGATGTGCGCCACGGGCGCGGCCAGGTTGATGTGGCCCATCCGCTTGCGGCGGACGCGGCTGTGGGTCACCTTGACGCCGCAACGGTCGCAGATGATGCCCTTGTGCTTGATGCCCTTGTACTTGCCGCAGAAGCACTCCCAGTCCCGCTCGGGACCGAAGATCTTCTCGCAGAAGAGGCCGTCCTTCTCGGACCGGTAGGTCCGGTAGTTGATGGTCTCCGGCTTCTTGACCTCGCCGTAGGACCAGGAGCGGATCGTCTCCGGGCTCGAGAGCGAGGCCTTCACGGCCGTGTAGTCGTTGACCCGGTTGAACATGGATTCGATCATCGGTGCGTCCTCCTATTCCCGGGTCGGGGCTAGAGCTGGGCCTTCTCGAGCTCGATGTTGATGGCGAGCCCGCGGATCTCGTTGCAGAGCACGTCGAAGGACACGGGGGTGCCGGCCTCGAGGATGTTCTCCCCCTTGACCATCGCCTCGTAGATCTTCATGCGGCCGTCGACGTCGTCGGACTTCACGGTCAGCTGCTCCTGGAGGACCGAGGCGGCGCCGTAGGCCTCGAGGGCCCAGACCTCCATCTCGCCGAAGCGCTGGCCGCCGAAGCGCGCCTTGCCGCCGAGCGGCTGCTGCGTGATCAGGCTGTAGGGGCCCGTCGCGCGCGCGTGGATCTTCTCGTCCACCAGGTGGTGGAGCTTCATCATGTACAGGTAGCCGACGGTGACCTTCTGGTCGAACGGCTGGCCGGTGCGCCCGTCGTGGAGCAGCACCTTCCCGTCCGTCGGCAGGCCGGCCTTCGTCAGCATCCCGTTGATGTCGTCCTCCTTCGCCCCGTCGAACACCGGCGTGATCACGCGCGTGCCCAGGCGGCGCGCCGCGAACCCCAGGTGCGTCTCGAGGATCTGGCCGACGTTCATGCGGCTGGGCACGCCCAGCGGGTTGAGGACGATCTCGACCGGCGTCCCGTCCTCGAGGAACGGCATGTCCTCGATCGGGAGGATGCGGCTGATCACGCCCTTGTTGCCGTGGCGGCCGGCCATCTTGTCGCCGACCGAGAGGTTGCGGCGGGTCGAGACGTAGATCTTTACCAGCTCGAGCACGCCCGTCGGCAGCTCGTCCCCGCGCGACAGCCGGTTCACCAGCTTGTTCTTCTTCGCCTCGGCCTCGTCGACGACGCACAGGTGCTTGCGCAGGACGCGGTGGATCGGGTCTTCCTTGCGCAGGCCGGCGCCGCGCACGGCCGCCGTGAGGCGGTCGCGGAGCTCCTTGAGCGCGTGGACGTTCTCGATCCCGTTGGTCGAGAAGGGCTTCCGGGTGGCGGGGTCCATGAGCTTCAGGCCCACGCCCTCCTTCAGAGCCTCGACGAGCGCGTCGAGCTCCTGCCGGTAGATCGCCTCGAACTCCTTCTCGGACTCGCGGATGCTGCGGTTGTTCTCCTGGCGCTCCTCCTCGGAGAGGTTCACCTTGCGCGAGAACTTCTTCGTCGCGATGACGATGCCCTCGGTGCCGGGCGGCACCTCGAGCGAGTCGTTCTTCACGTCCTCGCCCGCGCGGCCGAAGATGGCGTGGAGCAGCTTCTCCTCGGGGGAGAGCTCGCTCTTGCTCTTCGGCGCCACCTTGCCGACGAGGATGTCGCCGGGGTAGACGCGCGTCCCGACCCGCACCACGCCCGTCTCGTCGAGGTTGCGCAGGGCGCGCTCGGAGACGTTCGGGATGTCGTTCGTGAACTCCTCGCGGCCGAGCTTGGTCTCGCGGATCTCGATCTCGTACACGTCGATGTGGATCGAGGTGTAGGTGTCGCGGCGGACGAGGTCCTCGGACACCAGGATGGCGTCCTCGAAGTTGTAGCCGTCCCACGGCATGAACGCGACGAGCACGTTCTTGCCGAGCGCGAGCTCGCCGTGGTGCGTTCCCGCGCCGTCGGCGATGGCCTGCCCGGCCTTGACCGTCTGGCCCATGTGCACCAGCGGGCGCTGGTTCAGGCAGGTGCGCTCGTTGAGCCCCGTGAACTTGCGCAGCTCGTAGGAGCCGTCGCCCTCGATCACGATCTTCGTCGCGTCGACCGCGACCACCTTGCCCCCGTGGCGGCTCTTGACGAGCATGCCGGAGTTCATCGCGACGGGACGCTCCATGCCCGTGCCGACGTAGGCCGGCTCGGTCTCGATCAGCGGCACCGCCTGGCGCTGCATGTTCGAGCCCATGAGGGCGCGGTTGGCGTCGTCGTGCTCGAGGAACGGGATGAGGGCCGCCGAGACGCCGACCAGCTGCATCGGCGAGACGTCCATGTACTGGACCTCGCCGGGCTTGACGAGCAGGAAGTCGTCGTTGCGGCGGGCCAGGATGAGGTCGCCGACGAGCCGCGAGCCCGCGTCCACGGAGGTGTCCGCCGGGGCGAGCACCGCGTCGAGCTCCTGGTCGGCGCGCAGGCGCACGATCTCCTCGGTCACCTTGCCGTTCTTCACGACCCGGTACGGGGCCGTGAGGAACCCGTACTCGTCGACGCCGGAGTAGATCCCGAGCGACGAGATGAGGCCGATGTTCGTGCCTTCGGGCGTCTCGATCGGGCAGATGCGCCCGTAGTGCGAGATGTGGACGTCGCGCACCTCGAAGCCGGCGCGCTTGCGGTTCAGGCCGCCTGGTCCGAGGGCGGAGAGGCGCCGCTCGTGCGTGAGCTGCGACAGCGGGTTCGTCTGGTCGACGACCTGGGACAGCTCGCCGCGCCCGAAGAAGTACTCGATCGACGACGAGATCGTCTTGCTGTTGATGACCGTCCGCGGGGTGACCGTGGTGCGGTCCTCGATGTTCATGCGCTCCTGGGCGGTGCGCCGGAGCTTGAGGAAGCCCTTGCGGAACTCGTCGCCCGCCAGCTCGCTGATGGGACGGATCCGGCGGTTGCCGAGGTGGTCGATGTCGTCGATCTCGCCCTTGCCGGCGCGGAGCCCGGTCAGGTAGCGCATCGCGTTGACGAGGTCCTCCTTGCGGAGCACCTGGTCGTCCTCGCTGAACTCCGTGCCGAACTTGCGGTTCAGGCGGAAGCGGCCGACCTTGCCGAGGCGGTAGCGGGCGGGGTCGAAGAACTTCTCCTTGAAGAGCTCCTTCGCCTTCTCGATCTGGGGCGGGTTGCCCGGGCGCAGGCGCCCGTAGATCTTGAGGAGCGCCTCCTCGTGGCTCTCGGTCGTGTCCTCGAGGAGCGTGTTGAGGAGGAGCGCGTCCTCCATGTCCTCGATCACCTCGACGCTCTCGAGCCCCGACTTCGCGATGCGCTCGGCGGCCTCGGCCGAGATGGGCTCGAGGGCCTCGACGATGGGCTTGTCGTCCCCGTCGAGCCGGACCTCGGAGACGGCGTGCTTGCCCGTCACCTGCTTGCGGAACGTGCGCGACGACGTCGGCACCTTCGACGTCGCGTAGAAGGTGCGGACGATCTGCGCGTCCTCGCCGAACTCCTCCGACATCGCGCGCAGGAGCGCGGTCGCCGGGAACTTGCCCGACTGGTCGATGCGAACCGCGAGGACGTCCTTGTTCGTGACGTTGAGCTCGATCCAGCTCCCGCGCTCGGGGATCACCCAGCACGAGTGGAGCTTCTTGTCCGAGCTGTGGAGGTCCACCGAGAAGTCGACGCCGGGCGAGCGGTGGAGCTGCGTGACGATCACGCGCTCGGTGCCGTTCACGATGAACTCGCCGCCCCCGACCATGATCGGGATCTCGCCGAGGTAGACCTCCTCCTCCACCGGCGTCTCCTTCTTGAGGCGCACGCGGATCTTGAAGGGGCGGCCGTACGTGATGCGCAGCTCGCGGCACTCGTCGGGCGTGTAGCGGGGCGCGCCGAGCTCGTAGCCGAGGTACTCGAGCTCCATGGTCCCGTCGTAGGACGGGATCGGGAAGACCTCCCGCAGGATCGACTCGAGGCCGGTGTCGGTCCGGTGCTCCGGCGGCACCTCCTCCTGGAGGAAGACCTCGTAGGACTTCGTCTGCAGCTCGACGAGGTCGGGGACCTCGAAGTCGCGCTGGGACCCGAAGCGCGTGATCGGCAGGGCCTCGAGTCCCTTGGCGTGGGACCCGGAGCCGTAGACGTTGCCGTTCGAAGACGAGGACGTCATCGATCACTCCTCCCGTGGGGCTCGTCCGGCGGAGCGACGGTCGGGCCCGGGCGCCTGGCGCCGTGGGCTCGCGGCCGAAGACTCCGACGGGACGGCCCTTCGGTGCAAACATGCGGACGAAGGGGGCTCGGACGGTCGGGCCGCGAGACGGACCACCCCGTGCTGCAGCACGGCCCCGGCCAAAGGACGTGCTCGATCGGTGGCGGTCGGTCGATCTCCACAGGATTGCTCCTGCGAGCCACGCACTGTACGGCTGATCGAGGGGTACGCAATTTGTGGGAGGGGTGTCTGGCGGGATTCGGCGATCTCCCGGGGGCGCAGGTGTCCGGTGGATCGGGGGATCCGGGGGGCTTCTGGCCCAGCCGGTTGGGGGAGTGCAGGGTGGCGGCGGGGGCACGGGGGGGGACGCGACGCCGTCCGTGGCCGAAGATCACCGGGGGGGGAGGTGCGGCCGCGGGAGCGGGCGGAGGGGCCGAGAGGGCCCTACCCGGGACTTCCGCCTTGCCCGGCGTCCCCGCCTCGACTCCCCCGGAGGCCGGCCGCGGGCCATCCCCCGCCGCCCCCACGATCTCCCCCATCGCCGCTCCCCCACCGGGGGGCGGAATCTAATGCAACGGGTGCGGGCGACCCCTCCCCCGTGGGATGGGCCGCCCGTCGATCCGAGGACCGCGAGAACCCTACTTGATCTCGATGTCGGCGCCGGCCTCGGTGAGCTCCTTCTTGAGCTTCTCGGCCTCTTCCTTCGAGATCCCCGTCTTGACCGCCTTGGGGGCGGCGTCGACGAGGTCCTTCGCTTCCTTCAGGCCCAGGCCGGTCACCGCGCGGACGACCTTGATGACCTGGATCTTCTGCATGCCGGCGGCCTTCATGAAGACGTCGAACGTCGTCTTCTCTTCGGCGGCCGCGGCGGCGGGGGCGGCGACGGCGGCGGCGGCGGCGGGAGCCGCAGCCGACACGCCCCAACGGGCCTCGAGGGCCTTGACGAGCTGGGCTGCCTTACCGAGGGTCAGACCATCGAGGGACTTGAAGATCGCCTCGAGCTCGGCATCGAGGGCGACGGTCGCGGGATCGGACATGGAAAACGCTCCTGGGACGGAAAAGAGAGACGGGGGGATGGATCGGTACGGAGCCGGGCCCTAGCCCTGCTCCGGGAAGCCCTGCTTGTCGATGCGCGCCGACAGGACGCGCGCGAGGCCGCCGCCGTTGCCCGAGAGGGCCACGGCGAGGCCGCGGGACGGCCCGAGGATCGCCTGGGCGAGCATCGCCCGGAGGGTCTTCTTGTCGGGCATCTTCGCGAGGGCGACCACGCCCTTCGCGTCGAAGAACTCGCCCTCGGC
>JAYTCP010000417.1:0-2623 GCA_043736435.1 Planctomycetia bacterium
CGCCGAGGATCGGGCTCGTGAGCACGAAGGCGCCCAGGATCGAGATGGCGAGGGCGCCGAGGAGGGTGAGCGGGATCGCACGACGCATGGAGCGAGGACCTGTCGCCGGGAGGCGGCGGCGCCCCCACGGACCGGCCGCGGGACTACGGCATCGGCCGCTTGAGGAAGTACTCGACGCACGCCCGGCCGTGGATGAGGACGCCGTTCGCGGGCTCGTTCGCCGAGACCAGCTCCCAGCCTTCCGCCCCGGCGTCCTGGAGCGGCTTCAGGAGGCGGTCGTCGCTCTTCTGGTACGAGTCGAGGTTGCGGTCCATGGGAATCAGCAGGTGCCGGTACTCCCACCGGGTCGCCGCCGTCGGCACGCCGTCCTCGGCGTGGAGGAGCGACATGGATCCGAACGCCAGCGCGACGCCGACCACCGCGGACAGGATCACCGTCTTCATCGAGGCCTCCCGGGTCATGGACTGGAGAGAGGGTACCCGCGCCTCGGGCGCCGGCGGGCGGATCCGACGCGGACGGCGCCGGTTGCGCCGGATGCGCACGATCGGCGTCGATCCCCGCCCGCGCACGCTACCCGACGGGCGCCTCAGGCCCGTCCGGGCCCTTCCGGGCCGGTCCGGGCCCGCACCGATCGGAGGCGCCCCCTTCGGGCGCAGCCCCCTCCGGGCGCAGCCCGTACGGGGCCCCTACGGGTGCAGCCCGGCCGGGCGCACCTCGACCCGCCCGATGTACCAGGTGCCTTGGGCACGGGCGACCTCGTCGCCGGCGCGGTTGACGCAGGATCCCTCGAGGTAGCCGATGCGATTCCCGCGACGGGTGACCTTCCCGGTGGCCACCAGGCGGTCCCCGGGATAGGACGCCCGGAGGAACTGGACCGAGATCTGCGTCGTGCTGCAGAACTCGTCGGGAGAGAGGAGGCCCGTCAACGCGTGCCCCATCGCCGTGTCGAGCAGGACGAAGGCGACGCTGCCGTGGATGACCCCCTGGATGTTCTGGTGCGCCTCCGTCACGGAGAGCGAGCAGGTGACCACGCCGGGGGCCACCGCGGTCTCGGAGAGGCCCAGGTGCTCCACGAGGCCCGGGAGGCGGGGAGAGGGCATGGGGGGAGGGTGCTCCAGGGGGGGGACAGAGGGCGGCCCCGTCCGTGCCAGACCTAGTGCCGATGGGCCCGAAGGTTGCTACACTTTTTCGCATGCGTAGCCCCCACCGTCTGCTCCCCCTCGTGCTGCCTCCCGTCGCGCTGCTCGCCCTCGTGGCCCTGCTCACGGGCGGGCCGAACCGCGCATACGCCGAAGGCGATACGCCCCCCCGTCCGGCGGGCGAGCCCGGCATGAGCGACCCCGGCATGGGCGGCGACGCACCGGCCGCCGACGGCGGCGACGACGAGGACAGCGACGTGCCGCTCGCGCTCAACGAGCGGGTCGAGAAGGCCGTCAAGAAGGGCGTCCAGTGGCTGAAGCAGCGCCAGCTGCCCGACGGCTCCTGGGGCCTGATCGAGGGCAACGCGTCCTACGGCGGCGGCAAGATCGACAACGAGTACAAGCACCCCGCCGGCGCGACGGCCCTCGCACTCTACACCCTGCTCAAGTGCAAGGAGTCGGTCGACGACCCCATCGTCAAGAAGGGGTTCAAGTTCCTCCGCGACAAGCACAAGCAGCCGGGCAGCGCCTACGAGGCGAGCATGATGCTGCTGGCCGTGACCGCGGTGGCCGACCCCTTCAAGAAGATCAAGGCCTCCGAGGCCCAGGGCGACAAGGTGAAGTTCCCCTCGGGCGACTGGCGGGACTGGGCGCAGAAGCTCCACGACTACCTCCTCGCCAAGCGCACCCGCGCGAAGACCTTGGGCTGGCGGTACATGGTCGAGGGGAACACGGGCGTGCCGCCCGGCGGCAACGAGGACCTCTCGAGCACGCAGCTCGCCGTCCTCGCGCTGCTCGCCGCGGAGCGGTGCGGCATCAAGACCGACAGCAAGGTCTGGAACGAGATGATCACCTACTCGATGAAGCAGCAGGACGACGACGGCCCCGAGTGGGACCGCGCGGTCTACGACAAGAAGAAGACCGGAGCGAAGCCCACGCCGGGAGGCGACGACAAGGACAAGGGGCGCTACGCCCCGGAGGGCGGCAAGGCCGAGAAGGACAAGGCCCGCGGGTTCGCCTACATCAAGAGCACGACGCTCTCGCCCGACGAGGGGCAGGCGACCGGCGGCATGACGGCGTGCGGCGTGGGCAACCTGATGGTGGCGCGCTACGTGCTGATGAAGCGCGAGGACAAGCTGTGGCAGAACCGCGACCAGAACGCGGTCCAGAAGTCGGTCTACGACGGCTGCGCGTGGCTCGACATGAACTGGACGGGCTACGCCAACCCGAAGAAGCAGAAAGAGAACGTCTACCACATCTATCACATGTACTGCGTCGAGCGGGCCTTCGACCTCATCGGGAACAACCTGATCGGCAAGCGCCCGTGGTACCAGGAGTTCGCCGACGCCCTCTGCGGGCGCCAGAGCGACAAGGGCTACTGGAACAGCAACAGCACGCACAAGCCCGAGGAGGTGCTCGACACCTGCTTCGCGCTCCTCGTGCTCAAGCGTTCGACGAAGGGCGGCATCCCCTACGGCTCGATC
>JAYTCP010000418.1:0-2181 GCA_043736435.1 Planctomycetia bacterium
GGACGCAAGGGACGCGTCCCGCGGCGGCGTCTCCGGACTCGTCCGGCTCGCGCGGCGCTTCAGCGCCAAGAGAAGGTTCTTCCTCGAGGCCGAGCGTGCGCTCCTCGGGGGGGACGCGGGGCCGGCCGTCATCGCGGTATCCCGCGCGCTGGCGCAGCGGATCGCGACGGTCTACCCGATGGCGAAGCGTCGGATCCGCGTGATCCACAACGGGGTCGACTCCGACCGGTTCGATCCCGCCCCGTTCCGCCCGCGTACGAGCGCGCTCCGGGCCGAGCTCGGCCTTCCGAGCGGGGCCTACGTGGGGCTGCTCCTCGCCCACGAGCCGTGGCTCAAGGGACTGCCCACGGTGCTCGACGCCATGGGGCGCGCGGAGGTGACCGGGCTCGCGCCCGCATTCCACCTCCTCGTGGCGGGGCGTCGCCTCGACGAGGCGCGGCGGCTCGTCGATCGGCGCGGTCTCGCCGCAAGCGTGACCCTCGTGGGCGCGACGGCGGATCCGAGGCCGCTCTACGCCGTGGCGGACGTGCTCGTGCAGCCGACCTGGTACGACCCGTGCTCCCTCGTGACCCTCGAAGCCCTCTCCATGGGGCTGCCCGTCGTGACCACCCCGCGCAACGGGGCGCTCGAGCTGATGGGCATGCGGGGCGGGATCCCCGTCGAACGTCCCGGGTGCCCGGAGAGCGTCGCGGTCGCGCTCCGCGTGCTGTCCGATCCGGAGTTGCGTGCGGTCACCGCGGACGACGCGCGGTACATCGCGCGTCGCAATCGTCTCTCCACGCGCTTGGACCAGATCCTCGACGCATGCGTCGCCCCGTCGGCTGCGTCTGCCCCTGCCGTCCCGGTCGAGAGGGAGGACGAAGGGCCGCTCGCCGATCCTTCGCTCGCGGGGACCCCGTGACCGTCCGGCGCACCCTCCTGGTCGTGACGTCGGATCCGGGAGGCCCCGTCGTCCGATACCGGTGGCTCGCGTTCCGCGATGCGCTCGCCGTGCGCGGCATCGATCTCACGGTCGCTCCCTGGCCCAAGAGCCCGTCTGCGCGTCGCGACGCCCTCGGCCGGGCCGAGCGCGCGGGCCACGTCCTCGTCTCCTCCCGCCTGCTCCGCGCCTCCGACGTCCGACGCCTGCGCGAGCGCGTGCGACGCCTGCTCTTCGACTTCGACGACGCCCTGCCGTTCCGGGACTCCGCCCGCGGCGCGGAGCGGTCGGGCACGCGGGCGGCCCGGTTCCGCGAGATCCTCGAGGCCGCCGATGCCGTGAGCGCCGGCAACGCGTACCTGGCGCGGCTGGCGTTCGCTTCGGGCCGCAAGGACGCCCTCGTGCTCCCGACCGTCGTGTTCGTGCCCGAGGGGCTGCCCGCCCCCGAGCCCGTCTCCCCACCCGTCGTCCTCGGTTGGATCGGCAGCCGAGCGACGTTGCCGTATCTCGAGGCAAAGCAGCTGACGTTCGCGGCCCTCGTGACCATGGGGTTCGGGATCCGCCTCCACGTGATCGCGGACGGCGTCCCGACGCTGCCGCCTGGGATCCCCGTCCGAGCCGTGCCGTGGACCGAGGACGGCGAGGGCGCTGCGCTCGACGCCTGCCACGTGGGCCTCGCCCCCCTGCCGGACGACCCGTGGACGCGCGGCAAGTGCGGGCTGAAGGTCGTGCTGGCGCTCGCGCGCGGACGCCCCGTCGTCGCGAGCGCGGTGGGAGTGCAGGTCGAGCAGGTCCAGCACGGACGCACCGGCTTCCTCGCGAGCGACGAGACCGGCTTCGTCGAGGGGATCGCGGCCCTGATCCGCGACGGCGACCTGCGCCGCCGCATGGGGGAGGCCGCCCGCGAGGACGCCCGCGCGCGCTGGTCCACCGCCGCCTGGACGCCGAAGGTCCTCGCCCACGTGGAGACCGCCCTCGCATGACCTCCCCCGTGGTCGCACCTCCGCAGCATCTGCTCGTCCGCATCCCGAATCCTGCGGGCGACGTCGTCGCATCCACCCCGGCCCTCCTCGCGCTTCGTCGCGCGCTCCCGCGCACGCGGATCACCTGGGCGGGTCGCAAGCCCGCGGTGGACCTCCTGGACGGCCTGAGCGGTGCCGACGCCCTCTTCGAGATCACGGGGGATCTCCTCGAGGGGGCGAAGGCGCCGCTGCGCCTCGGGCACGCGTGGCGGGACATGGGCGTGGATGCGGTCCTCCTCT
>JAYTCP010000419.1:0-3898 GCA_043736435.1 Planctomycetia bacterium
GGCGCCGACGACCACCGGGAGCCCCCACAGGAGGACGCCCCCCTCGCCTCGGCTCGCGGGGACCGACGCGCGCGCCCGCGCGAGCACGCGGCTCATGAACGTCGCGTCGAGGCCCGGGAGCCGGTCGGACAGGGCCGTGCCCTGCGCCAGCGGATCGCGGGTGGAGGAGGAGCCGGCCCGCAGCGCCCGCTCGGCGTACCAGTCGTACTTGCGACTGATCTGCTCGAACGCGGCCACGGCGGACAGGGGGACGGTGCGCCCCTCGATCACGCAGGCCAGCTCACCGGCCCGCTCCTGGGCGGCGAGCGGCGGCGCCCACGACGCGAGGGCCCATGCGGCGGCAGGGTCGGAGAACACGGCAGGCAGGGGCCGCGACGGACGGCCGCGCGCCGCGTCGAGGAGCTCGCGCTCGAGGGACGCGACCAGGAAGGGCGCGACGCGCGCGTCCGGCGCGTCGAGGGACGCGAACGGGGCGCCCGGACGGGCCGACTCGACGGAGGCGACCTCTCCCGGGGATGCGGGGAGCGCGGGCGGCGGAGCGGAGGGAACCCGCCCGACGAGGAATCCCCCGAGGAGCACGCACGCGGCGGCCGCGGCGGCGACGAAGCCGCGCCGCGCCTCGCGCACGGTCTCGCGGCGGAGGGCGAGGCTCTCCGGCGCGATCTCGCGGAGCACGCGCGCAAAGAGGCGCGGGGGCGGATCGACGCGCGCGCGGCGCGCCTCCCAGCCCTTCAAGAGGCCCGACAGGCCCTCGAGGCGACGGTGCGCGGACGCGCAGGGGCCGCAGCGGTCGAGGTGCGCGTCCACCTCGGCATCGGCGGCCTCGGTCAGCTCGCCGTCGACGCGGGCGGCCAGGGTGCGCTCGCTCGGACACGGCCGCTCGGGCGTGCCCCAGATGCCGCTCTCGTACGGCGTGGGATCCACGATCGGGCGGCGCCTCATCGGGTCCCCCGTCCGCCGTCGAGGCCGTGCTGGCGGCCCACGGGCGTGCGCGCGAGGGCGCGGCCGAGCAGCTTGCGCCCGCGGTGGAGCAGGACCTTCACCTCGTTCACGGAGAGGTCGAGGACGCGCGCGATCTCCCGGTACGAGAGCCCCTCGAACTCGCGCAGCTCGACGGCCTTGCGGACCTCCACCGGCAGGGCCTCGAGCGCGTCGTGGACCGCGTCGTTCGTCTCCTCGCGCACGAGGCCCGAGTCGAGGTCGATGTCGGCGGCCAGGGGCTCGAGCTCGGTGCCCTCGGACAGGACCGGGTCGAGCTGGAGCGACTCCGTGGCCTTCCGCCGCTTGCGTCGCCTCAGGCTGTCGAAGCAGAGGTTCGTGAGGCAGCGGTACATGTACGTCGAGAAATGGCCGGCGGGCGTGTAGCGGGCCGCGTTGCGGAACAGCTTGACGAAGAGCTCCTGGGCGAGGTCCTCGGCCGTGTGGTGGTTGCGGAAGATGCGCCAGGCGTAGCGGTAGACCGCCCCTTCGTAGCGGGCGAGCAGCTCGCCGAAGGCCTCGACGTCGCCCTGCCCGGACCGGACGAGGAGGTCGTCGTCGGACCGCCGGCGTCCACGGACTTCGGGGAACACGCGGCCTTCGGGGGAGTCGGGGGGCGGCGGGGCCATCGCCACTATGGAAACGCCGTTGGCGCCGGGTGGAAGCGCCGAGTTGGCCCCTCCCCCCGGTCGAGGGGCCCTGCCCTCACCCGCCGGGGGGCCCCCTCCCTCGGGTACCCTCCCCGGAGTCTCATCCGCGGGAGTCGCCGTGAAGATCCTGATCGTCGACGACGAGAGCGCCATCCGGGACAGCCTGGGCCTGATCCTTCGGTACGAGCACCACGAGGTGCTGACCGCCGGGGAGGGACGGGCGGCCCTCGCGCTCGTCGGGCAGCACCCCGACATCGACCTGATCTTCCTCGACATCAAGATGCCGGGGCGCGACGGGCTCGAGGTCTTGGGCGACATCCTCGCCGTCCGGCCCGACGCCGCCGTCGTCGTCGTCTCGGGCCACGCGACCTTCGAGACCGCGGTGGAGGCCACGAAGAAGGGCGCCTTCGACTTCGTCGAGAAGCCGCTCGACCGCGAGGTGATCCTCTTGAAGGTCCGCAAGGCGCGCGACCTCCAGCGTCTCTCGCGCGAGAACGCGACCCTGCGCCACCGGCTCTCCGACGTCGCCGGGCGCATGCTCGGCGACAGCCCCGCCATGCGGCACCTGAAGGACGTGATCGCGAAGGTCGCCCCCACGCCCGCCCGCGTCCTGATCCAGGGCGAGAACGGCTCGGGCAAGGAGCTCGTCGCCCGCCTCGTCCACGAGATGAGCCCGCGCGCCCAGGGCCCGTTCGTCGCGGTGAACTGCGGCGCGATCCCGCGCGAGCTCATCGAGAGCACCCTCTTCGGCCACGAGAAGGGCGCCTTCACGGGCGCGGTGGACCGGCAGAAGGGCAAGTTCGAGCAGGCCGACGGCGGCACCCTGTTCCTCGACGAGGTGGGCGACATGCCCCTCGAGGCCCAGACGAAGGTCCTGCGCGTGCTCGAGGACCAGTTCCTCCAGCGCGTGGGCGGCGGCGGCGTCCAGATCAAGGTGGACGTGCGGGTCATCTCGGCGACGAACAAGAACCTGCGCAAGGCCGTCGAGGAGGGCCAGTTCCGCGAGGACCTCTACTACCGCCTCGCGGTCGTCCCCGTGGACGTGCCGCCCCTCCGCGACCGCCGAAGCGACATCCCCCTGCTGGCGAAGGCGTTCCTCTCCGAGGCGTCGCAGTCCCACGGCCGCGCCCCCACCCCCGAGTTCACGCCGAAGGCCCTCGAGCTCCTCGCGGCCGAGCCCTGGCCGGGCAACGTGCGCCAGGTGAAGAACACCGTCGAGCGCGCGCTGATCCTCCTCGAGGGCGACGTGTTCGACGCGCCCGAGGTCGCGCGGCTCCTCGGGCCGAGCTCGCCCGCCGTGAAGGGGACGCCGGGCGGCATCGACCTCTTCGCGTCCTGCGCCAGCTTCGACGAGTTCAAGGACCTGTCCGAGAAGCTCTTCCTCCAGCACAAGCTCTCGGAGAACGAGTGGAACGTGAAGCGCACCGCCGAGTCCCTCGGCATGCAGCGCAGCCACCTCTACAAGAAGATCGAACGCTACGGCCTGAAGTAGGAGGCGATGCGCCGAGGGCGACGTTGCGGAACATGGACGCGATCGGAGGGGCTTTCGGGCCCCAAGAGGTCCCGACGGGGGGAGGGATCGGCCCTCTTGGCAACGCGTCGGGGGCGGCCCCCCGCGCCCCCGACAGCCTCGCGCCGGACGCGGTCCCGACGGATTCGCCACGGGGGGACAGCCTGTCCCCTGTCGAAGGCGCCCATCCCGACCGATCTATCCCCCCCGGGAGGCCCGAACCCCTGCCGCCCGGCGGGCTTACGTCGGCGACGGACCGACACATCCGGAGGCCCTTGGTTTGCTAGCAGTCCGGTGGACTCGGAGTGCCTCCGTGCGACGCATCGCCTTCCTCCTCCCCATGCTCCTCGTCGGCGCCGCCTTGGGCACCGCCTTGGTCGCATCCATGGGGGTTCGGGTGGAAGCGGGCGAGGGATGCGCGCCGAAGGTGCCCACCGACGCCGCCCGCGCATTCGACGCCGTCGTCCGCGCCCTGAAGAAGGCGGACGCGGCGGGCGTCGCGGCCCTCATCGAGCCGGGCAAGGACGCGCGCCTCTCGATCAAGCTCGCGAGCATCAAGGTGGACAACGCGTCCGCGACCCGCGAGTGGGTCGTCAAGCAGCTCACGGACGCGTACTTCCCCGTCGTCTCCTACGAGTCGATCCTCGAGGACGACAAGTGCACGCGGGGCGACGAGAAGCGCCTGAGCCGCGGCTACCGGATCCGCCTCAAGAAGGACGGCAGCACGGCGGACGCGACGCTGACGGTGGTGATCGTCTAC
>JAYTCP010000420.1:0-6550 GCA_043736435.1 Planctomycetia bacterium
GCCCACGACCGCGGCGGGCCGTTCCTCCGCGGGCGCCGCGGCGCCCCCGGGCGCCTCCCAGGAGAACGGCGACGCCTCGACCCGGACCGCCCCGGCGGGCGGGCGCGCGTCGCGGCCCATCAGGAACGCGCGCACCCGGGGCGCGGCTCCCCCGGGGACGGGACCGCCGGGCCCGAAGCGGGAGAGCGCGTCGAGCAGGGCCTCGAGATCGGAGCGACGGGCGACGATCCGGGGCCGCTCCTCGCCGGCGACCCGCAGCTCGAGGACGCGCCCCGCCGCCACGGCCACGCGGGCGAGCGCCGCGGCCCGCTCGACGCTCCCCTCCACGTCGACGGGGTCGTCCGGGCGCGGCGCGAGCACGGCGACCCACGGCATGGGGCCCGAGCCCGCGTCCTCGCGCACGATGGGCTCGCCGAGACGCGCCGACGTGCGCCAGTGGATCGCGCGCGGCGAGTCGCCGTCACGGAACGGCCGCAGCCCGCGCAGGTCGCCTTCGCCCACGACGCGCAGCCGCGGTGCGCGCACGGGACCGGTCGGGCCCGCCCGCTCGGGCGGGTCGAGGCGGACGCGCCGCGGGCGCACGAGCACCTCGTCGGGCAGCGGGAACCGCAGCGTGCGGCGGAAGAGCTCGCAGGGCCACGCGCTCGACACGGTGATCTCGCGTAGGCGGGTAACGCCCCGGTCGCGGCCCGACAGGACGAGCGGGAGCTCCACGTCGCCGCCCGCGGGTACGCGCGAGATCCACGCGGGTGCCGCGGACAGGCGATCCCCGGCCTCTGCGCGCACGGCCACCTCGATGGAGTGCGCGGCGAGGCGGCGCTTGCGGTTGCGCAGGCGGACGACGAGCGAGGCCTCGCCCGCTACGTCCACGTGGCCGGGCACCCGCACGTGGAGCTCGAGGTTCCGGAGCCCGAGGAAGCTCCGGAACCCCGACACCACCTGGAAGGCGAGCAGCAGGGCGACGAGGGCGTGGAGCGCGTTCGCCGCCGCCTGGGCGGCCACGACCCCGAGGAGGATCGTGAAGCCGATGAGGAGGTGCCCGCCCGCGAGGACGCGGATGCGGGGCACGCGGGAGACGGGCTTCAGCGGGACCACGGGCCCCGCATCATCGACCGGGGGCCGGGGTCGGCTTGCGTCGGATCGGGGGAGGTCAGTCCGTCGCCGGGGCGCGGAAGTCCATGTCGGGGTAGAGCCAGGCGAGGAGCGAGAGGGCCGTGGCGTGGGTCTTGCCGAGGCGGTCGGGCCCCGACGGGAACGAGCCGACCTCGACCCCGTCGAAGGCCTGGCCGTTCATGGCGGGCACGAGCACGTCCTGCCACCAGGTTTCCCACTCCGCCGCAGTGCCGAGGGAGGAGGCGGACACCGTGCCGAAGAGGAGTCGAATCGGGTCTCCGATGCCCTTCCCGTCGCTGGGGACCGCGGACCCCGCGCGATCCCGACGGAAGAGCGCGAACACCTCGCGCCCGGCTGCCGTCCTCGGCATCGCCTCGGGTGCGAGGGGACCCGAGAACGCGGCCGTCGCCTTGTCCCGGGCGGTCTGAAGCTGCCCGACGACGGACGCGACGAACGGGCGCGCGAGCGGCAGCGGCTCGACCTCGTGGAGGAAGCCGACGAACGCGGCGGCGGCGAGCAGCTGCTCGTCGATCGTGCCGGCCGCCCCGAGGCGTCCGGTGACCGCGTCCTGCGCCGCGAGGGCCCGTCGCAGCGCCGCGACCACCTTCTGCTCCACGGTCTCCATCGTGAGCCCGAACTCCTTCGGCATCGCCGTGACGAGGCGCGGGCCGAGGCGCGACAGCGCCGACGCGACCGCCCAACCCGCGACGCAGTGGTCCTCGATCGAGGCGGCCATCGCGCCGTCGTCCTTCGTCGACCCCAGCAGGAAGCCCGCCGCGCGGCCCGCGGCCGCCGCCGCCCGATCGGCCAGGTCCTTCGAGGCCTCGTCGAGACCGTCCCCCGTGGCGACCTCGGCCAGCGCGAGCAGCGCCCACGCCGTCACGGCGACGTTGCGCCCCGTGGGCCGCCCGATGTCGATGTTGTAGTTCGCGCCGTCCAAGACGTCGAACGCACCGTCCACGCCCTGGCGCCCGAGCAGGTAGCGCACGGCCGGCGCCACGGGATCGCGGCGCGGCATCCGCCGGGGAAGCACGGGCACCAGGGAGGGGCCGGGGACGACGGGTCCCAGGAGGAGGGGGGCGCGGGGGCCAGGGCTCCAGGGCGCGGCGGGAGTCGGGCCTCTCGGGAGCGCCGCGAGCTCGGCGACGAGCTTCGCGGCGTCCGCCAGGATCTTGTCGGCCTCGAGCAGCAGGGCCATCGCCTCGTCGGTCCGGCCGTCGCGATCGAACAGACGCGCAAGCTCGATCTTGACCTTCGCCCTCAGGTTCGCGGCCTCGAGTGCGGCGGCAGCGGCCGCCGCCCGCCCGTCCGGGCGCGCGGGATCGCCGGCCGCGGCCGGCCGGACGCCGCAGAGCGCCACGCCGCCGAGGAAGAGGGCCACTACGAACGAAACGAGGCGGCGCCGCGTCATGACGTGTTCTCCCAGGATCGGCAGCCCGACCCGGAAGGGGAAACGGTGCGGACCGACGCCGGTTCGGCCCGAAGTCTTGGAAACCCCCGCGCCCCCACGAGCCTCCCCGACGCCACGCCCCCCGATGGTCCGGACCCCCCCTGGGGTCCGGAGAGCGGCGGCCCGAGAACCCCTACCCGTCGAGCAGATCCTCGGCGATCGCGTCCCAGTCGACGCTCTCGCGCTCGCCCTGGGTGATCGGCGGCATGGAACGGAACCGCGCGTACTCGTCGAGGTCCCGGCAGTCGCCGAACGGGTGCTCGCCGCCCGAGCGGACGCGGGTGCGGAGCACCGCGGCCTCGTGAGCGACCGGCACCTCCCCCCGGGGAGCGGGCGCGGGCTGGGAGTCGGTGAGAGCGGCGGGGTCGAAGCCTTCCCGGGTGACCCAGCGCCCGGCCTCGCGCTCGAACCGCCGGGGGGAGACCTCCCGAGCGCGGGCCAGCGCCCGACGGGCCCGGGGGAGGTCGCGGGTCCGGAGGTAGGCCCTGGCGAGGTGGAGGAGGATGTCGAACGAGTCGGGAGCGCACGCGAGGGCGCGCTCGAGCGCGCGGACGGCCCTCCCTGAATGGCCACGAAGCAGCGCCCACCGGCCGCGGGTGAGCGGCAGGTTTGCGGCGATCCGCAGCAGGGCGCGCGCAAGGGGATGGCGGCGTCGCGGCATTCGACCACAGGACCGGGGGGGACTGGCTCCAGCCTCAAGGCCGGGGCGGGGGGCGCCGATAGGAGGCAGGCTCTTCATGCCCGCAGCGAGTCTACGCCTCGCAGGCGGCGCCCGCAACGGCTCTTCGGTCGGAGGTCGCGGTGTCGATCAAGGGAACCCTCGAGACCTTCAACCTCCTGGACCTGCTCCAGATGCTCTCCTTCAACCAGAAGGTGGGCACGCTGGTCCTCGAGACGGCGAGCGGCCCCCGGACCCTGTTCGTGGAGTCGGGGACGTTCGGCTTCGTGCAGGGAGATCCGCTGCCCTCGCGCGCCCTCGCCCGCGTCCTGCGACGCTCGGACTTCGTCCCGGCGGACCGGCTCGAGCGCGGGCTCTCGATCACCGCGAACTCGGGCCGCTTCCTCGGTGACGCGCTCCAGGAGCTGGGCGTCCTCGACGGGCGCAGCCGGACCGAGACGTGGGTCGAGGGCGTCCACGAGCTCTTCTTCGACCTCCTCCAGACGCCGATCACCCGCTTCGAGTTCGTCGAGGGGAAGTGCCTCGCGCCGAACGGCGAGCCGGGCGCCGCGATCCAGCCCCTCTGCGCGGTGGACGCGCTGCTGCTCGACCTGACGCGCAAGATCGACGAGTGGGCCGTGCTGCGCCGCGAGATCCCGACGGAGGAGGAGGTCTACGAGGTCACGGGCGTCATGCCCGACCTGTCCGACCCCGAGCGCGTCCCCGAGCTCGCGGCGGCGCGCGCGCTGCCGCTGATCGACGGTCGCAGCACCTTGGCCTCCATCGTCGAGGCGAGCGACTGCGACCGCTTCTCCGTGGTGAAGCTCGCGGCGCATCTCCAGGAGCAGGGCACGATCCGCCCGGTCTCGACCGCGGACCTGCTGGCGCGGGCGGAGGACCTCCTCGCGCGCGGCGCGAACAGCGAGGCGGTGCCGCTGCTGCGCCGCGCGGTGGACCGGGGCGACGGACCCGCGAAGGTGCGGCTGCGGCTCGCCGACGCCCTCTCCGCCCGCGGGGACGGGCATGCGGCGGCGGCCGAGCTCGACACCTACGCCGCCGCGAGCGAGGCGACGGACCCGGCCGGCACCTTCGAGGCGCTCCACCGGGCGCTCCGCGCGCGCAAGGGCGACGCCGGCACGGCCGCGCGCCTCTGCGACCACTGGCTGCGCAACTCCACGCGGCTGCGCTCCCGCGCCCACGACGCGCGCGAGGCGCTCCACGCCCTCATCCACTCGGCGAGCACGGGCGGGAAGCCGCTCGAGGCCGCCTCGCGGCTCGCGGCCTTCCTGGAGCAGGGCGAGGCGGACGGCGAGGACCGCCTGGTCCTGGCCGACCTGTACGCGGCGGGCGGGCATCCGGTCGAGGCCGCCGAGGCCCTGATCGTACGCGCCGACGAGCTCACGCGGGCGGGCCGCAGCACGCCTGCGCGCGAGCTCTACCGCCGCGCCCTGGCCTACGACACGAGCCGCGTCGATGCGCGCCGGCGCCTGGCCGACATCGAGGGCGCGGCGCGTCGGCGTGCCCACCGGCGCCGCATGGTGCTCCTGACGTGCCTGCTGGCCCTCGTCATCGGCACCGCGGGCGCGGTGTACCTCGTCTACGACGGGCGGACCGCGAAGGTCGTCGAGGCGGCCGTGGCCCAGGCCGAGGAGGGCAGCCGCATCGCCGACGCGGAGGAGGCCAAGGCGATGGCGGCGTGGACCGCGGCGGTGGCGCAGGCGCGCACGGCCGCCGAGGACGACGGCTCGCTGCCGCGCGCGGCGGCGGAGCTCCGCGCGGCCTGCGCGCGGATCGCGGGCAAGCTGAAGTCCACCGTCGCCGCGGCGCGCGGCGACGTCGATCGCGAGGGTGCGGCGCACCGCGCCGACGCCGGGATGGACCGCCTGCGCGTACTGGAGGCCACGGCGTCCGCGCTCACCGCGAAGGCCGGCCTCGCGATCCGCGCCGTGGGCGATCGTGCGCAGGCGGCGCTCGAGGAGGGGGAGCGTGCCTTCGAGGGCGGCCGGTTCCGCGATGCGCGCCCGCTGCTGCTCGAGGCGCAGCGCCTCTCGTTCGAGGACCCCTCCCGCGCGGCCCGCGCCAGTCAACGCCTCGACCAGGTCGACAGCTACGTGGCCGCCTTCCAGAAGGCCCGGGAGGCGTTCGACGCCGCCGCCGCTGGATCCGACACCGACGAGGCGTGGCGCATCGGGTGCCGGCTGCTCGCGACCTTCCTCGACTCGGACCTGACCCGCGAGGTGCTGCTGCCCGTGCCCGTCACGACCGATCCCGCGGGCGCGCTCGTCCGCGTGGGCGGGGACGGCGCGGCCCTGACGGCGCCGGCCGTGCTGCGCTACTCCCCGTTCGGCTCGACGGATCTCATCCTCCGCGCCCCCGGCCGCTCGCCCGTGAAGGTCACGCTGCCGACGTACGCGGAGATCCGCGACGGGTCGCGGAAGGGCTTCGGGCTCCCGCCCGTCCGCGTCTCCCGCACGCTCGACGAGGGCGCGCGATGGAGGGCCAAGCCGGCGTCGGCCGGGCCGTTCGCCCTTCCGGAGGGCGCCTGGGTCGTTGCGCCCGACGGCCGCCGGGTCCTGTCGATGCGCGCGAGCGACGGAGCCCTGTCCGAGGCCAGGGGACTCCCCGCCTTCGGGGATGTCGTGCGGCTCGCGGGCAAGGCGGGCGGCGGGCTGTGGTTCCTCCTGGGCCAGCGCACCTTCGCGTTCGTGCCCGACCGCGAGTCGCCGTCGTGGCAGTACCAGACGAAGGGACGCCTCGGGCACGGCCCGGCGCTCGCCAACGGCCTCGTGGTCCTCGTGGACGAGACCGGCCTCGTCACCGCGGTCGACGCGGGCACGGGCACCGCAAGGTGGAGGCGCCAGCTCGGGTCCGCGCCCGCGCAGGCCCCGTTCACGAGCGCCGGCAGCATCGTGGTGACGACGCTCGGCGGCGAGGTGGTCCTCCTGGCGCCCCAGAACGGCGAGTTGCACCTCCTGCAGGCGCCGACGCCGGGCAGCCCGGCCTTCGCCGTCCCCTATCGCGACGGCATCCTCGTCCTCGGCGGCGCCGCGCCGGGCATGCAGTGGCGCCCGCCGAACCGCGACGCGGTGGAGCTCGGCACGGCGAAGCCCGACGTCTCCATGCCGCCGGTCGAGGCGCCGGACGGCATCGCGTGGGTCGAGTCCGACGGACGGGTCCGGTGGCTGTCCAAGAAGGCCGGGGCCAAGCCCATCGACCTGACGGCCGCGGGAACCGCCGCCGTCCCCCCCGCCGTGGTGGACGGGATCTGCTACGTGGTGTGCAAGGATGGCGTCCTGCGCGCCGTGCGCACGGACCAGCCCGACACGCTC
>JAYTCP010000421.1:0-4303 GCA_043736435.1 Planctomycetia bacterium
TGCCGCTGTCCGGTGACGTCCTCGGTGCCCTGAAGGCGGCGCGGGCCGTACGGAACGCGGAGGCCGATGCCGACCCGATCTTCCCCTCGAAGCAGATGCCGAACGCCCGGACCTTCGCAGCCGACCTCAAGGCCGCTGGCATCAAGCCGGTGGGGGAGGACGGCACGGTCCTCGACTTCCACGCCCTCCGGGTGACCCTCGGGACCCGCCTGTCGGACGCAGGGGTCCCCCTCGTCCAAGCCCAGCGGATCCTCCGGCACTCGACGCCGGTCCTCACCGCAAACCTCTATACGAGGCCTGCCGCGACCGACCTGCGGGCCTCCATGGACAAGGCTGAGTCCCCGGGGCTTGTACGCTGCGTGTACGCTGAAGGCGTCATTTCGGGCCCCCAGGAGTCACTTCCTGTCGCGGAAGGGGGGGGCGAAACCGCCGAACCCGAACCCGCGCAGGAGTGCGAGGACGTGCTCCCAGAGCCCCTTTGCGACGCGAATGAAGTTAGTGCCCGCTGTAGGACTCGAACCTACGACCCGGTGATTAAGAGTCACCTGCTCTACCAACTGAGCTAAGCGGGCATGGCGCGACCGGCGGAGTGTAGGGGACGGGGCCTCCGGGGCAAGCGCCCGGGGGACCGTTCACGGGGGCGCCGGGGGCCGGAACCATCCCCCGTCGGCCCCCGCCGCCCCCGGGAGCCGCGGAAGGAACGCCGCCCGTCGAGCGCCCCCGGTCAGCGCGGGGCTGCGGCGGCCGACGGCAGCTCCACCTTCGCCTTGAGGATGCGGTCGCCGACGCGGAGGCGGTCGATCACGTCGAGGCCGCGGACGACCTCGCCGTAACAGGTGTACGCGCCGTCGAGGTGCGGGGCGGCGCAGTGCATGACGAAGAGCTGGCAGCCGCCGGTGTCCTTGTCGCTCTTGGGCATGCCGAGGGCGCCGCGGACGAAGGGCAGCGGCGTGATCTCGTCGGGCAGCGAGTAGCCGGCGTCGCCCGAGCCGTCGCCGCGTGGGTCGCCGCCCTGGATCACGAAGGCGGGCACGACCCGGTGCCACGGCGTGCCGTCGTACACGCCCGCGTGGGCACACAGGACGAGGTTCACCGCGTGGACCGGCGCACGCACCGCGTCCACGGTGAGGACCATCGTTCCGGCGGTCGTCTCGAGCACGATCTCGGGCCGGCGGTCGCGGATCGCGGCGGCGAGCTCGAGGATCTCGAGCTCGGTGAGCCAGGGCGAGTCGCCCGGGAGCTCGACGCCGAGGACCGCCGCCTTCGGACGGGGGAGGCCCTTCCAGTCGTTGGGCTGACGGTCGCGTCCCGCGGCAAGGGCCTGGAGCGTCGGCATCTCCCCGGCGGCCTTGCGGCCCGCGGCGCGGACCACGGCGGAGGGATCGGCGATGGCGCGCCGCACGATGCCCTCGGCGATCGCGACGGTCTCGGCGGGGACGTCCTTCTTGGAGGCGAGCTTCGCGACGGCCTCCGCCAACGATCCGCGCAGATCGCGGTCGGCCCAGGTGCCCTCGGGGGGCCAGAGCGCGGCGAGGGGCGCCACGTCGGCCGGCGTGCCCTTCTCGCCGAGGACCGACGCGGCGGAGGCGCGGACGACGGGGTCCTCGTCCGAGCAGGCCTCGAGGACCGCGGTCCGCAGCTCGTCGTGCGTCCGTTCGGCGAGGCCGTCGAGGATCACGATCCTCGCCATCGCGGGGACCTTCCCGAACCGGAGCATCGAGAGCGCGGCGTCGAGGTCCTTCGGGTCCTTCGTGGCGAGCAGCACGCGCGCGAGCGTGACGGCGCCGTGCGCGGCGTCGTCGGGACGGTCGGTCCGCGCGAGCACGGCCTTCGCCGCCGCCGCGTCGCCGCAGGCCGCCAGCGCCACGGCGAGGTCCTCGCGTACGCGCGCGTCGCTCTCCTTGCCGAGCATCCTCGCGGAGATCGCCCGGGCCGCGGGCGTGCCCTTGGCCTCGAGCACCTCGGCCACGGTCTGGCGCACGAGCGGGTCGGCGTTCCCGCCGGCCGTCTCGAGCGCCGCGTCCACGTCGGGGCCCTCGTGCGTCGCGAGCAGGCGCGACACCACGTCGGCGACGACGCGCGGATCGGCGTCGGTCGCGCCCGCGAGCGCGAGGGCATCGGGCAGCTCGTTGCCCGTGGCGACGTCGGTGGCCATCACGGCCTTCGGGAGGAGGAACGACATCGCCCGCTGCGCGAAGAGGCGCGTCTCCGGGTCGGCGTCCGTCGTGAGCGTGCCCGCGAGGCGCGCCACCCTCTCGTCGCCGGGCCATGGGGCCTTCTCCGTCGAGAGCGCCTTGCGCCGCGAGCCCGAGAGCCGCCACGCCGCCGCGGCCACGCCCCGACGGACGTCGGGATCGGCGTCCTTCGCGTAGCCGAGCACGGTCTCGAGCTCGCGCTCGGCTCTCATGCGGACGAGGGCGTCGAGCGCGAGCGCCCGCAGGCTCGGGCTCGCGTCGTCGAGGAACGGCCGTACGAAGCCGACGGCGCGCACGTCGCCGAGGCGACCGAGCGCCTCGATCGCGCGCGAGACGATCTCCGGGTCGGCATCCTTGTCCTTGGCCTCGAGGTAGGGGATCACGTCGGGCACGAGGGACTTGTCGGCCGTCAACCCCGCACTCCACAGCGCGACCGGCACGTCCGCGCCGCCCTCGCGCAGGAGTCGCCGCAGGATGCGGACGCCCACCGGATCGTCGCCGATGCGCCCGAGCGCCACGATCGCGCGCCAGCGCACCTCCGCCGGATAGCCTCCGACCACGAACTCGGCGACGCCGTCGAGCACCTGCCGCGCGTGCTCGGCGCGCGCGATGGCGGCCATCCAGCCGAGCTCCTGCTCCGTCTCGAGCAGGTCCCGACCCTTGAAGCTCTCCTCGCCGGCCCCGTCGGCGCGCGCGAGGCCCGGGAGGACCGCGACCGCCGCGAGGGCGAGGGCTACGAGTCGCTTCCGGGAGGGGGGGAGCGCGGGGGGGAGGGTCGGCGGAAGGGCGGGGCGGACGAGGGGCACGGGGAGCCTCCGAGGATCGCGGGATCCTAGCCCGACCCCGCCACCCCCGCCTCAGGAACCGGTTGCGCGCCCGGGACCGTCGATCCGGCCGAATCCCTTGCACCGTTGATATCTCGGTGATATCATTTCAATATGACCACACCCACGCCCCCCCTCGGCGGCAAGCCCGCCTCCCACGAGACTCCGTTCGCGGCGCTCTCGGGCTTCCTGATGCTCGGCCTCGCTCCCCTGCTCCTGGTGGGGGCCATCGTCGTTTTCGCGAACGCCGGCCGCCCGCCCGACGGGCGTCTCATCCTCTTAGGCATCGCCCTCGTCCTCGTCTTCAGCCTGGTGATGCCCGGGTTCTTCGTCGTGAACCCGAACCAGTCGCGCGTGCTCACGCTGTTCGGCCGCTACCGCGGGACCGTGCGCGACGCGGGCTTCTGGTGGACGAACCCGTTCACGACGAAACGCAAGGTCTCGCTCCGCGCCCACAACCTCAACGGCCAGAAGCTCAAGGTGAACGACCTCCTCGGCAACCCGATCGAGATCGCCGCCGTCGTCGTCTGGCGCGTGCGGGACACCGCGCAGGCCACCTACGACGTCGAGGACTACGTCCAGTTCGTCGAGATCCAGAGCGAGTCGGCGGTGCGGCAGCTGGCCTCCGCGCACCCCTACGACGACGGGCAGGCGAAGGACATCACGACGACCCTGCGCGGGAGCCGCGACGTGGTGGCCAACGAGCTACAGCACGCGCTCGCGGAGAGGCTGTCGCTCGCGGGCATCGAGGTCCAGGAGGCCCGGCTCTCCCACCTCGCCTACGCGCCCGAGATCGCGAGCGCCATGCTCCAGCGCCAACAGGCGTCGGCCGTGATCGCGGCGCGCAGCCTGATCGTCGAGGGCGCGGTGGGCATGGTGCGCCACGCGCTCGAGATGCTCGCCGAGCAGAAGGTGCTCGAGCTCGACGAGGAGCGCAAGGCGGCCATGGTCAGCAACCTGCTCGTGGTCCTGTGCAGCCACGGGGCCCCGACGCCCGTGCTCAACACCGGCACGCTGTACTCCTGACGTGCCCGGCAAGGACGCCGACGCCGGCCGGGAAGGGGCGGGGGAGGATCGCCGAGGATTCCTCCTCCGCCTTCCGCCGTCCCTCCTGGCGGAGCTGCGCGCCTGGGCCGCGGACGACCTGCGGAGCCTCAACGGGCACATCGAGTTCCTGCTCAGGGCAGCGTTGAAGCGCCGGCGCCCCCGGGGGGAGGATCGGGGGACCCGATGACGCACCCGGTCGCCCCCGCCGCCCCCAAGATCCCCGTCGAGGCCGTGCGG